>JAILNG010000014.1 GCA_024691875.1 Lachnospiraceae bacterium
ACGCAGAGGCGGCGACGGCGGTGAGTACGGTGCAACAACAGGAAGACCCAGAAGAATGGGATGGTTTGACTGTGTTGCAAGCAAGTACGGCTGCCGCATTCAGGGAACCACAGACGTTGCATTTACGGTGCTCGACGTTCTTGGCTATCTTGATGAGATCCCTGTTTGTGTTGGTTACGACATTGACGGTGAGGTTACAACAGACTTCCCCACAACCGTTCAGCTTGAAAAGGCAAAGCCCGTTCTTAAAGTCCTTCCCGGGTGGAAGTGCGACATCAGAGGCATAAAGAAGTACGAAGATCTTCCCGAGAACTGCCGCAAGTACATCGAGTTTGTCGAGAAGGAGATCGGCTTCCCCATCACCATGATCAGCAACGGTCCCGGAAGAGACGACATCATCTACAGAAACAAATAAGCTTTAAAAGAGATAATTACGGCCACACGGGTAAGAACCTGTGTGGCTTTTTTTAAAGAAATTTGAGCTTACGATTGAAATGACCCTTTGGGGATGGGGTTAGGGGTTCATTTTCAAAAAACACTTGACAACATAACACTGTTATGTAATACTATGCACTATGGAAAAAGAAAAGGAAACAAGAAAAAAATTATTGGAATGCGGTAAGAGAGAGTTCATCGAAAAGGGCTATCAGGGGGCTTCCTTACGGAACATCTGTAAGGCTGCGGGAGTGACTACGGGAGCCCTGTACTTTTTCTTTAAGAACAAGGAAGAGCTGTTCGAAGAAGTGGTGAGAGAGCCTCTGCAGGTGCTGGACAAGACCATCCGAATGCACTTTGATGAGGAACTGAAGGCGGATATTACCGACGTAAAGCCCGGAGATCTTAAGGATGACTATCAGGCGGCGGTGGATATAGTAAAAGCATTGTTCAGATACAGGGATGAGTATCTTTTGGTGATCAATAATTCCCATGGTTCCCGTTACGAGGACTATAAGGACAGATATGTGGACAGTGTCTACGATCATTATCTTTTTCTCTTCTGCAAGATGAAGGGCTATGAGAATGTGGATATGGCGAGTCGTGAAGACAGGTTCATCGTTCACTGGATGACTCATGACCAGTTCGATATCTTTATCCACATGATGACTCATTGCAAGGATGAAGAAGAAGCATTGAAACAGGTGGAAAACATGTTTAATTATATGGTGGGCGGATGGTTTGCGGCAATCAAAAAGCAGCCGCTTTAAGGCAAGTGAAGGTGCTTGCCTATATTTTTAAAACATAACATAACGGCGTTATGTTATGCGCATTCAAAACTTTTTTAAACAGACCAATATCATAGAATAAACAAAACGGGAAAGCATAAAAACTTCCCTTTGTATAGAGTAAATTAATGGAGGAAGAAAATGTACGTAGAAGTATCGAATCTTAAGAAAAGTTACGGGGAAGGAGGCAGTTTTGTACAGGTTCTTAAAGGCGTGTCTGTAGGCGTTGAACAGGGAGAAATGTGTGTTATCCAGGGAACCTCAGGCTCCGGCAAGTCCACCTTGCTGAATTGCATAGGCGGTCTTGATGATATAGATTCCGGCTCCTGTAAAATAGACGGAGTGGAGATCTCCGGACTTAACAAAAAGGCACTTTCCGAATACAGAAGGGACAAACTGGGCTTTATCTTTCAGTTTTATAATCTGATACCAAATCTCACTGTTAAAGAAAATATTGAGGTCTGCCGTTATCTGACCAAAGATCCGCTGGATATAAATGAACTCCTGGATACTCTGGGAATGAGAGAGCACGCCGACAAGTTCCCTTCCCAGCTTTCGGGCGGACAACAGCAAAGAACTGCCATTGCCAGAGCTCTGATCAAGAATCCCAGGCTGCTGCTTTGCGATGAACCTACTGGAGCGCTGGACTCCAAGACCTCAAGGGACATTCTGATCCTTTTGGAAACCATCAATAAAAAATACGGTACCACCATGCTGATAGTAACCCACAATAATTCCATAAAGAATATGGTTCACAGGGTTATCTATTTAAAGGATGGGGAGATCAGTAAAGAATATACCAACGACGTGAGGATCCCGGCTATAGAACTGGAGGAACTGTAAGATGCATAAAGTACTTAGAAAAAGAGTCTTTCGGAGCCTCAAAAAACATGCGCTTAGATATTTTATGCTGGGGCTCATGATCGTAATGGGCATTTTTCTTGTGGTCTCCATTGTGGCAAGCGCCGAAACACTGACCAAGGGAACGGAAGATATGGCAGCGGAAACGGTGTTGGAAGACGGAGAATTTGAAACTTTGAATGCCCTTAACGATGATGAGATCAAAAAATTGGAAGATATGGGTGTGATGATCCGGCCCCAGTTTTATTTTGATCACGTTCTCGATAAAGAGGAAGACGGAACGTTAAGGATCATGAAGGTGAGAACCGACATAAATAAGATCCGCTACGTGTCGGGAAGGGCTCCTGAGAGTGACGATGAGGCGGTCCTTGAGAAAAGATATGCAGAGGTGCATGATCTCTCCGTCGGAGACAGCATCGTCATAGGAGATGTGACCTACAGGATTTCGGGACTGGGAGTGGTATCGGACTACGATGCACCCTTAAAGGACATGTCCGACACCGCGGTAAACTCCGAAATCTTCGGCCTGATCTTTATGACCGATAAGGCATATGAAGACTATAAGGCTTCGGGGATCGCCCAAAAGGCGGAAGTGAACCTGTATGCCTATAAAACTGACGGAAATCCGGATATAAAGAAATTTAAGAAGGAGATCCCGGGACTTACATCTTTCTGCAAACAGGAAGAAAATACCAGAATCTTTGCCACAAAGAATGATAAAGTTGTGGATATCGAAACAGGACTCGTAGCGGGAGTGATAGTCCTGATCCTTATGGCCTACGTGATCTCTGTGTTTGTGGTGCATTCCATAGAAAGTGAAAGCAGCATAATCGGTACGCTGTATGCGATGGGTGTGACAAAGAAGGATCTTCTGCTTCATTATATCAGTCTGCCTGTGGTAGTAACTCTGATCTCGGGAGTGCTGGGACTGCTTCTTTCCGCCACCGGCATTATGGCGGATATGACAGCGGAAAGCTGCTATGAATACTTCTCTATACCGGAGTTTGATCTTTGGATCCCGTCTTATCTCTGGGTTTATTCCGTGGTCTGCCCTCCCGTCATTGCGGTGATCGTTAATCTTATTGCAGTAAACCGCAAACTTGACCGCACAGCCCTTTCCCTTATCAGAAATGAGGCGGGAGCGGGAAAAGTAAGTAAGATCGGTCTGAAGCATATGAATTTCGTTTCGGCTTTCAGGATAAGACAGATGCTTAGGGAGATGCGCTCCACAGTGGCTGTGGTGCTGGGAATGTTCTTTGCGCTGCTTGTGTTCATGATCAGTGTGGATTGCTACTCGCTCTGCAGCAACATAGGAGAGGATTTTGCCAAAGATACGAAGTTTGAATACATGTATGTGCTCAAATTCCCTTTGACAGAGGTACCTGAGGGGGCTGAGAAAGCATATGCCTACTCCTGCAAGAAAAAGATCTACGGCTACAGCTTTGATGTTACCATGCTGGGGCTGGAGGAGAATGATGTCTACTTTAATGTCAGGCCTGAAAAGAGCCTGCAGGATGTGGTGGTTTCATCGGCCTTTGCTGAGAAATTCGGGCTGACAAAGGGGGAGGAGTTCGTGATCACCGATGAGGAGAAGGAGAGGAAATACGCTTTTTCCGTAAGCGGGATCACAGCCTATGCTCCGGGTTTTTACATCTTTATGGACATTGATGAACTCAGAAATATGATGGGAAAGAGCGAAGGGTATTATAATGTTCTGTTCTCCGATGAGGCTCTTGATATAGAACCTGCATATATTTACTCAACGATCACAAGAGATGATATAGTGAAGGGTTCCACAGTCTTTTCCGATTTAATGATGCCTATGATCTACACACTTTCCTTTGCTTCTGCTGTAATCTTCTGCGTGGTGCTGTATCTCATGATGAAGGTTATGATCGACCGAAGCTCGCAGAATATATCTTTGATTAAGGTGTTTGGTTACAGGCGTAAGGAGATCAGGAAGCTTTATCTTGACGGAAATTTCTATATCATAGCCATAGGAGCCCTGCTTGCGGTACCTTTGTCAAAAATTCTGATGAACAGCATGTTTCCGTTTATGATCTCAAATGTGAGCTGCGGGTTGAACCTGAATACCCCGAAACTGTTTTATGTGGTACTTTACGGAGTGATCATACTGCTTTACCTCTTTATAAACATTTTGCTGGTCAGAAGGCTTGACAGATACAGTCCGGCTGAAGTGCTTAAAAACAGGGAATAAAGCAAGGAGAAAATAAAAGATTCTTGAAATGAAAAACCCGCAGGCAAATGCCTGCGGGTTTTCCTGAACAGCTATCGAAATAAAGTCAATCGTCTTAAATTAAATTAGAAGATACCTTCAGCCATCATAGCGTCTGCAACCTTCTGGAAGCCTGCAACGTTAGCACCGAGAACGAGGTTTCCGGGCTGACCGTACTCTTCGGCAGCTGCAGCGGACTTAGCATAGATGCTTTCCATGATGCCCTTAAGCTTCTCATCAACACGCTCGAAGGTCCAGCTTGTACGCTCGGAGTTCTGTCTCATCTCGAGCTCGGAAGTAGCAACACCGCCTGCGTTTGCAGCCTTAGCGGGTCCGAAGAGAACCTTGTTCTTAAGGAAGTACTCAACAGCTTCCTTAGTGCTGGGCATGTTAGCGCCCTCTGCAACAACCTTACATCCGTTCTTTACAAGTGCCTTTGCTGACTCTTCATCAAGTTCGTTCTGTGTAGCGCAAGGAAGAGCGATGTCGCAGGGAACAGTCCATACACCCTTGCAGCCTTCATGATATTCTGCATTGGGATGAGTCTCAAGATACTCCTTGATCCTTCCTCTTCTTACCTGCTTGATCTCCTTAACGGTAGCGAAATCAACGCCGTCCTTGTCAACAATGTATCCGTTGGAATCACTGAGAGTGATAACCTTTGCACCGAGTTCTGTAGCCTTTACGAGAGCGTACTGAGCAACGTTACCGCTACCGGAAATAACAACTGTCTTTCCCTGGAACGACTGGCCGTTAGCCTTCAGCATAGCGTTTGTGAAGTAGCAAAGACCGAAGCCTGTAGCTTCTGTACGAGCGAGTGAACCACCGAAGGAAAGTCCCTTACCTGTGAGAACGCCGGACTCGGAAGCACCGCGAACACGGAGGTACTGACCGTAAAGGTAACCGATCTCACGGCCGCCTACACCGATGTCTCCGGCGGGAACGTCAACGTCGGGACCGATGTGACGATAAAGTTCTGTCATGAATGCCTGGCAGAAACGAAGAACTTCCATGTCTGACTTGCCCTTGGGATCGAAATCACTGCCACCCTTACCGCCACCGATAGGAAGGCCTGTAAGGCTGTTTTTGAAGATCTGCTCGAAACCGAGGAACTTGAGTGTACCCTCCCAAACTGAAGGATGGAATCTCAAACCGCCCTTGTAAGGTCCGATAGCAGCGTTAAACTGTACACGGAAACCGCGGTTGATCTGTACTTTATTGTTGTCGTCTACCCAGGCAACACGGAATTTGATGATACGATCGGGCTCTGTGATACGCTCGATGATACCCATCTTTTCGTACTCGGGATGTCTTTCGATCACGGGCTCAAGTGATTCAAGAACTTCACTTACTGCCTGGAAGAACTCTGTTTCGCCGGGATTTCTCTTTGTGACGTCTTCCATCACTCTCTTTAAATACGCATTTGTTAACATAACTTAGCTCCTTTGCTGAATCTAATGGGGCCTCCCCATTTGTCGTGAAATAAAAAAGGGCGCAGACCTGCCTTGGCAGTCTGCGACCCCTTTGTCGCTTTAATGTATGAGAGCATTTTACACCTTTTTTCGCTGTTGTCAAGCGTTAAAGTGAAAAAAACTTATTATTTCTTCTTTTATATAGCATAAGCAGTCTGTTTCCTCAGGCCAGAACACCGAGGATAACACCGCAGAGGATGACAGCGGCGCAGAAGAGGCGGTAGGCAACATTCTTTTCCTTAAAAACAAATTTGCCTGCAAGGATCGTCACGATGGTACCGGTCTGCTTTATAAGCGTCATTACGGTCACGCGGCTGGAAGGATCGCCGTTTGCAATGAAAAGCGCTTTATCCGCAGCAACGAAGAGGATGGCCAGCGCCCAGATCCATCCGTTTTTGAGGACGGATGCACGGATCTTTGTGCGGGTAATGATAACATAAAGCAGGTAGTAGATAACCAGAAACAGCATGTACCAGAACTGAAGCTGACTGCTGTTCATGTCCTTCATAAGGATCTTGTCCAGAGTTCCGGAGCAGGCATTTAAAATGCAGGAGGCAAAGGCCAGAAGCACGTAGATCCATGTCTTCGATGTGTCTGCGGGCTTTGCTTCCCTCACTTTTTCCATGGCATTTCCCGACTCCAGCATTTCCTTCATTTCCGCTCGCTTTATAAAACCGGGCTTGAATTTCAAAAGGATCAATCCCAAAAGTACGATAGCAAGCCCCAGGATGTGCATCCCGTTCATCGTTTCGTGGAGCAAGACCACGCCCAGCAGTGTTGCAAACAGCACTCTCGACAGATCCAGCACTCCGTACATGCTGATGGGAAGCTTGTCAATGGCCTTGAAGCTGCAGATCCACGCTATGAATATGCAAAAGGATTTAAGAGCGATCCAGGCATATTGCTCCGGGACCAGTCCGCCCGCATCCTTTACCTGAGGTATGCAAAAAATAAATGACAGTACGGTGTAGACCACCAGTACTTCGATAACCGAATTCTTTTTTAGAGCTTTCTTTTTTATGGCTTCACGAGCGCCCTTTACAACGCCGTAAAACAAAACCAGAAGCATCCACATGATAATCTTCCTTCCTAAACAAAACCAAAACGTAGAAGATGATACCACAAAAATTAAAAAAAGAAAACCCAAAGCGACCGGAATTGCATTTCGACTTTTTTTGTTGTATCATATCTGCCGTGCAATCGTCACATGATCTTTTAAGGAGTTAATAATGAATCTTCTTACGGCAGAACATATCAGTCATTCATATACAACAAAAAAGCTTTTGGACGACACTTCCTTCAGCCTGAACGAAGGCGAGAAGGTGGGGATCATCGGTATCAACGGAACAGGTAAATCCACTCTTCTTAAGATCCTGGCGGGACTTGTGCAGCCCGATGAGGGAACGGTCACAAAAGGAAACGGCCTTAAGATTGGCTTTTTACCTCAGACTCCTGTCTATGAAGAGGGCATGACGGTTATTGATGCTGCCATGAGCGAGTGTCCGAAAAATGACCATGACAGACTTCTTCCCGAAGCGAAGAAGATGCTCAATAAGCTTGCGATCACGGATTTCTGTCAAAACATCTCTGAACTTTCCGGAGGGCAGAGAAAGCGTGTGGCTTTGGTTCGCACATTCCTTTCCGAAGCGGATATTCTGATATTGGACGAGCCAACGAACCACTTGGACAGTTCAATGGCTGAGTGGCTGGAGCATTATCTTAATGACTTTAAGGGTGCTATCATTATGATCACCCACGATCGCTACTTCCTGGACAGCGTGGCAAGTCGCATCGTGGAACTGGATCACGGAAAGCTTTACAGTTATGACGATAACTATCTTGGCTATCTTGCCTTAAAGGAACAGAGAAAGGCCTATGAAAATGCGGGCGAAAGAAAACGTCAATCTATTTTAAGAACAGAGATACAGTGGATGATGAGAGGAGCACGCGCCCGTTCCACCAAGCAGAAGGCTCACATAGAGCGCTACGAAAACCTGAGGGATGTGGAGCCTCCGAAAAGGGACGTTGAAGAGGGCTTCAGTGAACTCAATTCTCAGATGGGAAAAACTCTTTCCTCACGTATGGGAAACACAACCATCGAGCTTGAACACATCTCAAAAAGCTATGGGGACAAGGTTCTTATAAAAGACTTTTCCTACATCTTCCTTAAAAATGACCGAATTGGTATCATCGGATCCAACGGCTGCGGTAAATCTACTCTATTAAAGATCATTAACGGATTGGTCGAGCCTGATTCAGGCAGTGTTAAGATCGGACAGACCGTGAGCATCGGCTTCTTTTCTCAGGAGAATGAGAGCCTGGACGAGAGCATGCGCGTGATCGACTATGTTCGTGAGGGAGCTGAAGTGATCCGCACTACGGAAGGAAACCTCACCGCTTCTCAGATGCTGGAAAGATTTCTGTTCCCTTCCGACATGCATTATGCCCTGATCTCAAGGCTTTCCGGAGGAGAGAAGAGGAGGCTTTGTCTGCTGAGGATCCTTATGACAGCAACAAATGTGCTTTTTTTGGACGAGCCCACAAACGATCTTGACATAGAGACACTCACTATCCTTGAGGATTTTCTTGACCATTATACAGGCATAGTTGTTACGGTCTCCCATGACCGATATTTCCTTGACAGAATCGCAAGACGCATCTTTGCCTTTGAAGAAAACGGCGTTATAAAGCAATATGAGGGCGGCTACACCGACTTTTTGGAAAAATCCGGCGGTCTGCAGAGTTCCGTAAACGAAAAAAGAAACAATACGAAAAACAGCACTTCGGAATCCGTAAACACCTGGAAAGAAGCACCGAAGAAAGCCAAATTCTCCTACAAAGAACAAAGAGAGTACGAAACCATCGAGAGCGAGATCGAGGCTTTGGAGAAAAGGGTTGAAGAGGTGACTGCAGAAGCCGAAAAACACACCAGTAATTACGGCAAGCTGATGGAGCTGACGGCTGAAAAGGAAAGACTTGAAGAAGAACTCCTTAACAAAATGGAACGCTGGGAGTACCTGGAAGATCTGGCAAAGAAGATACAAAACGGCGAATAAAACTTAAGAGTATAAAAACAGCTCCGAAAAGGCAAACTTTTCGGAGCATTTTTGTGCAAACAAAGCAATATGAAAATTAATAGATCTCGATAGTGTAGCTCTTCTCGGACTTTCCGCCGGGTTCGCAGGCAAGTGAAAGCGGCTTTTCCGAAAATTCACCGTTAAAGCCCTTGGGATCGGGAATTCCGTACCAGGGCTCGATGCAGATGAAAGGTGCATCCTTTGCTGTGGGAGACCATATACCGAGGGCGGGAGTCTCAAAACGAACCGTAACCAGACGCTTGCCTTTTTTGTCCAGGAGTTCTGCTTCATCAGCCTGACGATCGCCCAGAATGTAGGCGTCATTATCAAAGGTGTGGTGCTCGTAAAGAAGCTTTCCGTCATCAAGCTTTACCGTTGATTTCTCACCATTTAAGGTTCCTGCCGCATAACCGAGGTTTTCGAAGGACTCAAGCCTTCTTCCGTCTTTAAAGAGGCGGACACTTGCATGGCAAGGTTCACAACAAAAAGCGGGATGAGCGCCGATGGAAAAGTACATTGTTTCCGCTCCGATGTTGATCACTCTCCAGGAAACGGTAAGCCTGCTCTTTTTGAGCACGTATTCGATACGAAGCTCAAAGTCAAAGGGATAGAACTCTTTTGTTTCCTCCGAAGAACGAAGGTAGAAGGTGCAGCTGTCGGGATTTTTTTCCAAAAGCTTAAAATCCGTGTCTCTTGCAAAGCCGTGCTGAGACATGGAGTAGTCCTTACCGCCGATCTTTATCTTTTTGTTGTTTAAAGCGCCCACGATGGGGAACAGCACGGGTGACGATCTGGGCCAGAACTCGGGATCGGCCTGGAAGATGTATTCCGTGTTGTCTTTCTTGAAACTTTTAAGTTCAGCTCCGTGATAGCTGATCACACATGAGTACTTTCCGCTTCTGATCGTAACATTCATATCGTTCCTTTCTTCCCCTGTCTCGGGATTCGAGTCCATACGAATTGCTGCATTGTTTTCATTTACCATGATATGATTTCCGCTCCTTCTTCTGTCACGAGTACCTGGATCTCCCATTGAGCGGACGGAAGTCCGTCGTCAGTGTAAACTTCCCAGTCATTTTCGTCTGTAATGTATATGCCTTCCTTACCCATGTTAACCATAGGCTCGATAGTGAACATGAGGCCCGGGGCCAAAAGCATCTCTGTTCCGCGTTTTGAGTGATAGCCCACCCAGGGATCTTCATGGAACTCATTCCCCACGCCGTGTCCGCCGATCTCACGCACAATGGTGAAACCGTTCTTGTAAACGTAGTCATGGACCGCCTGCCCCATATCGCCGAGATAGCCCCAGGGCTTTACGGCCTTAAAGCCTTCTTCGACACTTTCCTTTGTAACCTGCACGAGGCGGCGGACTTCAGGATCCACATCTCCGATGCAGAACATTCTTGAGGAATCCGAGTAGGCTCCGTTCAAAATGGTGGAGCAGTCAACGTTTATGATGTCACCGCTCTTAAGGATCACCTTGTCTGACGGGAAACCGTGACAAACCTGATCGTTTACCGAAGTGCAGACGCTGTAGGGAAAGCCTTCGTAGTTGAGGGGAGCGGGAATCCCGCCCATCTTTGTGGTCATGTCGTAGACGATCCTGTCGATCTCGCCTGTTGTCATGCCTTCCTTGATGACGTCCTGAATGTAGTCGAGGACAGCTACGTTGATCTTTGCACTTTCTTTAATGCGCTTGATCTGCTCGGGAGTTTTTATAAGGTTTCTTCCCGGAACCTTGTGATGTAAAAGACGAATTTTTTTTACCCTTTGGTCGAATTCCTTGTGGCAGTTTGCATACATTTTGCCGCTTCCGCACCAGCAGGGCTCGTCATCTCTGAATTTTACCGACATATTATCTCACTTTCTGTTTGTTACCTGCCTTTACTTTACTCTCTAAATGGAAAATTATCAAGAAAAAAATCGCAAAAAGAGACCCTGCTTAAGTTGCAGGGCCTCGGAAAGGAAACAATAACAAATGGAATTATCTCAGAAAACGATCTCCGAAAGCTTTACAGGTCTGCCTTCATCGAGAGACTTTTTTGCAGCCTTAGCGATGAGAACCGGCTGAAGTCCGTCGTTAATGTCGACAGGAACTTCGCCCTTGCCTTCGCAGGCATCACAGAACATGGAAACTTCCTTTGAGAAGGAAGCCATGTAGCGCTCAAGGAAGAAGTAGAGCGGCTTTTCGCCGGTTACGCCGGATTCGGTGCTGATCACAGCTGTGGAGGGGGCGTCGTTGGTGACAGCCACCTGTCCCTTTGAACCGAAAACTTCGGCTCTCTGATCGTAACCGTAAGCGGCCTTACGGGAGTTGTCGATCACTGCGAGTGCTCCGTTTTTGAGCTTCATGGTGATGATCGCCGTGTCGATGTCTCCGCACTCCTTAATGGCGGGATTTACGAGACATGCCCCGCTTGCATATATTTCCTCGACATCGCTTCCGGAAAGATAGCGCACCATGTCGAAATCATGAATGGTCATATCCAGGAAGATACCTCCGGAAACCTTAACATAATCAAGTGAAGGTGCATCGGGATCACGAGAAGTGATCTTTACTACGTGCACATCTCCGATCTTGCCGGCTTTAACGGCTTCGCGAACGGCCTCGAAATTGTGATCGAAACGACGGTTGAAGCCCACCTGGAACTTGAGCCCTGTGCCCTTTAATGCTTCCATTACCTCTTTGATCTTTGCAAGATCCTGAGATATGGGCTTTTCGCAGAATACGTTTTTCTTTGCCTTAATTGCCTCGATGGCGATGTCGGCGTGAGTGTTTGTGGATGAGCAGATAAGAACTCCGTCGATCTCGGGATTGTTAAGAATGTCGTGATAATCCTTGGAAACATTTTTGATCCCCAGACCTCTTGCCCATGCGGCGGTGTCGTCACTCATAAAAGGGTCGGCGATAGAAAGAACTTCCGCGTTTTTAATGTTAAATGTGATGCTTTCTGCGTGAACCTTTCCGATTCTTCCCGCTCCGATGATACCCAACTTTACCATAAGTAAATCCTCCATGTCGTATGTTTAATTTATCTCTAAAATTTAATACATAGTTAGTATGTTTTTATTAACTCAAGGGCATTATAGCACTGAAAAGAACACAATTCAACAACTAAATTTACAAAAACTTACTTTCTTTTGTTGATTTTTATCACATTATGATGTATAACTTTAAATTAGGAAAAAATGATAGAGATCCAAAGGGAGGATTATAAAAATGGCAATGAAAAGCTACAGAATAAGCAGAATGGAGCAGTACATCCTGGATAAGGAGCATGTTTCGATGGATGAACTCTGCAGAGAGTTTGATATATCGATAAACACCTGCAGACTGGATGTGGCAGAGCTTTGTTCCAAAGGAACGATCAAAAAGGTTTACGGCGGTGTGTCCAGCATCAAAGAAAACTCATTGATCCCTTTCGAACAACGTAAAATGACCAATTCCAACATTAAAAAGGAGATCTGCAGGGAAGCTGCGGAAGTAGTGGAAGACGGAGACATCATTTTTATAGATTCGGGCTCCACGACAATGTATCTTCCGGATTTTCTTGCGGAAAAGAAGAATGTTACCGTTATTACCAACAACCTGAATGCCATCGTAAGAGGAGTACAGCTTCCCGACATTCAGATCTTTTGTCTGCCGGGAACACTTGACAGAAGGACAAATTCCTTTGTGACTTCCGACACAGACAAGGTCCTTTCGCGTTTCAACATTAAAAAGGCATTCATTGCAACGGCAGGAATTTCCGAAGCCGGAGACGTTTCCAATTCTTCACCTTTGGAATTCGAAGTTAAAAGAGCCGCAATGGCTCATTCCACAAAGAAGTATCTGATCGCGGATTCATCGAAGTTTGGCAGAAGTTCACTTCTGAATTTCACATCCCTTTCCGAAATGGATGCGTTTTTCACAGATGATGCGATCGACAAGAAAGCGGTTCTTTACTGTGAACAGAATAAAGTGCGTCTGGTCACTGCCTGCAAAGGAAAGTAGGGCAGGCAATCTACCAATTTTTGACGAAAAATGACATTGACCGCTCCTGAAAAAGATGTTAGATTTATCATTAATCTAACAAAAAGACACCAATCTTTTCACAAAAATATGACAAGATTGAAAGGAGATAAGAGATGTCACTTGTACCAATGAAGGACCTGCTGATCAGAGGCGAAGAAAAGGGCTATGGAGTGGGAGCGTTTTCCGTAGCTGATATGGAAATGATCCTGGGAGCTGTGAAAGCTGCGGAAGAACTGAATGTACCGATGATACTTCAGATCGCTCAGGTCAGGCTTCCTTTTTCACCTTTGGACAAGATAGCTCCCATGATGATCGCCGCTGCGGAGAACGCAAAAGTGCCGGTGGGTGTCCATTTCGATCACGGACTGGATAAGGAAATGATAAAAGAGGCTTTGGATCTGGGCTTTACTTCGGTGATGATCGATGCATCAAAGCTGCCCATATCGGAAAACATAAAGATCACCGCGGAAGTAAAGAAACTGGCTGAAAGGTACGGAGCGAGTGTTGAAGCGGAAGTGGGACAGCTGGGAGTCTCGGAGGACGGCAGCGGTGACTGCTCCAAGATCCATTCCGATCCAAAAGAAGTGAAGCTTCTCTACGAGGAGACAGGAGTTGACGCTATAGCACTTTCCATCGGGAATCAGCACGGCTTTTACAAAGCCGCGCCCAAACTGAATTTTGAGATTCTTGAGGAAGCGAACAGTCTTGTTCCCGTTCCTCTTGTACTTCACGGCGGTTCCGGCATCAGTGATGAAGACTTCCGTAAGTGCATTTCAAAGGGCATCACAAAGATCAATGTGGCAACTGCCACATTCAGTGCCGTAAAGGAAGCAGCTGCGTTTTATCTTAAAAACGAAAAGACGGATTACTTTTCCATGAGTGATGCCATGACAAATGCAGCATACGAAAACATAAAAAGACATATGCAGGTCTTTTCCATGGACAAGCAGTTTTGAATGAAGATAAAGGAGAAGAAAATGGCATATATTGAATTTGCTAAGGATCGGAGATTTGACATCATCCCCCTCGGAAGAGCGGCGATCGATCTGAATCCCACGGATTTCTACAAACCTTTAAACCAAAGTACCACTTTTAAAAAGTATCTTGGCGGGTCACCCGCGAACATTGCGGTGGGAATGGCCAGACTCGGTAAAAGGGTGGGCTTTATCGGAAAGGTGTCCGACGATCAGTTCGGTACCTTTATTGAAGACAGATTTAAAGAAGAAGGCATAGACATTTCGCATCTTGTGAGAGCGAAGAACGGTGAAAAGCTGGGGCTCACTTTCA
This sequence comes from Lachnospiraceae bacterium, assembly GCA_024691875.1. Classification (GTDB taxonomy): domain Bacteria; phylum Bacillota; class Clostridia; order Lachnospirales; family Lachnospiraceae; genus RGIG3528. The sequence goes on from JAILNG010000014.1 coordinate 14,172, forward strand.
CTGAGATCAAAAGCGAAACGGAGAGCAGCATCCTGATGTACAGAGATGCCATAGCGGATCTTGAGCTTGATGTTTCGGAAGTGGACGAGGATTACATTAAGAACAGTGCCTCTCTTTTGATCTCGGGAACAGCGCTTTCCAAGAGCCCTTCGAGGGAAGCGGCCCTTAAAGCACTCAGACTTGCGAAAAAGAACGGAACAATTGTTATCTTTGACATAGATTACAGACCTTACTCCTGGAAAAACGAAGACGAGATCTCGGTTTACTACTCGACGGTAGCAAGAGAAGCCGACGTGATCCTGGGATCAAGAGAAGAATTTGATCTTACGGAAAGACTTCTCGGAACATCAAAAACAGACAGAGAGACGGCAGCTTACTGGCACGGATGCGGAGCAAAGATCGTTGTCATTAAGCATGGAAAAGAAGGCTCCACTGCTTACACAAACGACGGAAAAAGTTATTCGATCAAGCCTTTCCCCGTAAAGCTTTTAAAGAGCTTCGGAGGCGGAGACGGTTACGCATCCGCTTTTCTTTACGGATTGATGGAAGGATGGGAGATACAGGATGCGCTCGAGTTCGGAAGCGCCGAAGCGGCAATGTTGGTTGCCAGCCATGCGTGCTCTGAGGATATGCCCGGGGTTGAGGCGGTAAAAAAGTTTATCAAAGAAGAAAAAGAACAATACGGCGAAATGGTCGCACGTGTGTGAAGCTTACAACTTGATCGGAGAAGAATATGAGCATGTTTGAAAGACCTGAATTTAACGAAAACGGTGTAAAACTCGTATCGGAAGAAAATTCCGATATGATGATGGACATTAAGATCTTCAGGATGAAGAAAGGCGACAGCCTTGATCTTGAAGATGCAAAGGACGAGACTGCGATCCTGCTCACGGAAGGCAAGGTGACCTATGCTTGGGAGGACAGAAAAGAGCAGGCTTCCAGAAAAAATGTATTTGAAGAACCACCTTACTGCCTTCACATGAGCAAAGGCAAAAAGGCAAAGATCACTGCGGACGAGGACTCTGAGATCATTGTTCAGAAGACGGAGAATGAAAGGGACTTTGCCACAAAATTCTACACTCCCGCAGAGAACAAGATCGAACTGATGGGAGCGACACAATGGGAAGGAACCGCGAAGCGTGAAGTATTGACGGTGTTTGACTATCAGAATGCGCCTTACTCCAACATGGTGATCGGAGAAGTCATCACAAAGGCGGGGAGATGGTCCAGTTACGTTCCTCATTCACATCGCCAGCCCGAAGTGTACTACTTCAAGTTTGAGAAACCTCAAGGTTTCGGAGCGGCATTTATCGGAGATAATGTATTTAAATCCCGGGACGGAAGCTGCATAAAGATCCCCGGAGGTCTCACCCATCCTATGGCTGCGGCGCCCGGTTACAACATGTATTATTGCTGGATGATAAGGCATCTGCCCAATGATCCCTGGACTACGAGAGACAATGATCCGGATCATGTGTGGCTGCTTAACGAATAGACCTTAAGCCAAACAAAGAGGAGAAAAATTATGGGAACAGTTAATCTTACGGTAGGACAGGCACTTGTTCGTTTTTTGGACAATCAATACGTTTCCTTTGACGGAGTGGAAAACAAATTTGTGGAGGGCGTGTTCACTATCTTTGGACATGGCTTTGTACTGGGCTTCGGTCAGGCTCTGGAGGAAGATCCCGGAAAACTCAAAGTTTTTCAGGGACGTAACGAACAGGGCATGGCCCACGCGGCAGCGGGCTTTGCCAAGCAGAATAACAGAAGGAAGATCATTGCCTGCGCATCATCCATAGGACCCGGAGCGGCGAACATGGTCACTGCGGTTGCGGATGCAACGGCCAACAGTCTTCCTCTTCTTGTTTTTACGGGAGACACTTACGCCACACGTCAGCCTGACCCCGTTTTGCAACAGGTGGAACAACCCTGGGATCTGAATCTTACAACCAGTGATGCCTTCAGACCTGTTTCCAGATTCTGGGACAGGATCTCCCGCCCGGAGCAGCTCATGTCTGCTATGATAAACGCTATGAGAGTCCTGACTGATCCTGAACTCACAGGCGGCGTCTGCATTTCGCTTCCTCAGGATGTTCAGGGGGAGCGCTACGACTGGCCTGAAGAATTCCTTGCAAAAAGAGTGATGAAGATCACTAGGCGTATCCCCGTTGACGAAGAGATCAACGATGCCGTGGCTTTGATCGGAAGCAGAAAGAAGCCTTTGGTTATTGTGGGAGGCGGTGTAAGGTACTCGGAAGCCGGAGAAGAAGTGGTTAAATTCTGTACGGCTTTCAACATTCCTTATGCGGAGACTCAGTCCGGAAAGAGCGCAACAAAGGGAAGCAAGCCCTATAACCTCGGCGGACTGGGATGCACCGGAAATCTTTCTGCGAACATGATCGCACGAGAGGCGGATCTGATCATCGGAGTGGGTACCAAGCTTTCCGACTTCACTACCGGTTCCAAAGAACTGTTTTCAAATCCGGATGTTAAGTTCCTTTGGATCAATGTTTCACGTTACCACAGCCTCAAGATGAACGGGATGCCGCTGGTGGGAGATGCGAAGGTCACTCTTAACAAACTTGTAAATTACCTGAGTACGCTTAAGTACCTGAGCGGATACAAAGACGAGATAAAGGAAGCGAAAAAGGCCTGGGACAGGGAGATGGATTTCCTGACTCATACGGAATACAACGATTCCTACAAGCCCCTTATCAAAGCGATGGAGCCCGGTGTCCTCGAAGAATTTAAAAAGGCTACCGGTGGCGTTATCACGCAGACAGCCGCTATCGGCATGATCAGAGAAAAGATAGAGGAGAATGCGATAATCTGTGCTGCTTCGGGAAGTCTTCCCGGAGATCTGCAGCGTATGTGGACCACGGAAGAGAGAGACTCCTACAACATGGAGTACGGTTACTCCTGCATGGGCTGGGAGATCGCTGCGGGACTGGGCGCAAAGCTGGCAAGGCCTCATCAGCAGGTTTATGCAATGGTGGGAGACGGAGCTTTCATGATGCTTCATTCCGAACTTGCCACCTCATTGCAGGAAAAGAAGAAGATCATTGTGCTTCTCTTTGACAATTGCGGTTTCGGATGCATCAATAATCTTCAGATGGGTAACGGAGTCGGCTCTCTTGCAACCATGTTCCGCTACAGGGACGACAACAATGAGCTGAAAGGCGATCTCATCCCCACGGATTTTGCGATGATCGCAAGAGGCTACGGCTGCAAGGGCTACACTGCGACCACCATGAAGGAACTGGAGGAGGCACTTGAGGCAGCAAAAAAGGATGAAGTTTCCGCGCTCATTGACATCAAGGCCATGCCCAAAACAATGACAGACGGTTATCTGTCCTGGTGGCACGTGGGCTTGGGAGACTCGGAAACAAATCCCAAGATCCATGAGGCTTTTAAAAACCGTATGGAACACCTGAAAAATGCCAAAAAATTCTAAAAGTTATTAACTCATGGCAAAAAAACTGTAAAATCAAGTGCTCTGCCATGCCATAAAAAAATTAGTGGATTTATTGTGCTTTTTCTGCTATCATTATAAAAGCCTTTGCGGCTCAAGAAAGCATATGCCTTCTTGATGGGGCCGCAGACAGAGAGGCAGATAAAGCATAGCAAAAAATAAGTTGTACTAAAAATTAAACCGAAAGGACATTTTGTTATGTTTAGCAAAGATAAGGTAAGATTGGGAATTGCACCTATAGGTTGGACCAATGATGACATGCCCGCCCTCGGAGGAGAAAACACCTTCGAACAGTGTGTCAGCGAAATGGCCCTTGCAGGCTTCACAGGCTGTGAAGTGGGAAACAAGTATCCCAAGGACACGGCTGTTTTGAAGGAAGCCTTGGAACTTCGCGGCATGAGGATCGCCAGCAAGTGGTTTTCCTCGTTTTTGGCAACAAAGCCCTACGAAGAGACGGAAAAAGAATTTATTAAAGAATTGGATTACCTCGAGGCCATGGGCGCCGACAGGATCAACGTCTCGGAACAGAGCTATTCGGTTCAGGGAAATGAAGCTCTTTCCATTTTTGACAATAAGGTGCATTTTACCGATGAAGAGTGGAAAAAGATGTGCGACGGCCTTAACAGACTGGGAAAGGTTGCTAAGGACAGAGGCTTCAAGCTTTGCTTCCACCATCACATGGGAACCGGAGTGCAAACGATAGAAGAAACAGCTAAAATGCTGGACGATACGGACCCCGAGCTGGTGTATCTTTGCTATGACACCGGTCATTTCACTTTTTCGGGCGAGGATCCCACGTACATCTTGAAGCATTACCCCGACAGGATCGGGCATGTTCACTTGAAAGATGTTCGTGCGGATGTGCTTAAAAAAGCGACGGAAGGGCGCTGGTCTTTCCTGAAAGCGGTAAGAGAAGGAACCTTTACGGTTCCGGGCGACGGTTGCGTCGACTTTGACGCAGTTTTTGCGGAGCTGGAGAAGATGGATTATACGGGATGGTTCCTCGTGGAAGCTGAGCAGGATCCTGCCAAAGCAAATCCTTTAAAATACGCAAAAATGGCACGTCGTTTTATCGCCGAAAAAACCGGATTGTAATAAGAGCATATGGGGCCGAGCAAACGGAGGAAACCATGAAATTTTTTGTTAGTGTCATCAGCTTTTTAAAAAAGCTTGCAAAGAAAGCAGGCAAATGTATTTCGAAAATAGCGGAGTGTCTTGCTAAGCTTGCAGGAAACAGCGGGACGGTCAGCATTAAAACCAAGCTGACACTTAGCTTTCTTGTTCCTGTAGTTTTGGTAATGGTTCTGGGCATCACTTCTTATCAGAAGTCGAAAGCAGCTTTGATCGACAGTTACAAGGACACAGCTCTTTCAACCATAGAGTCAACGGGCAACTACTTTGATCTGATCGCTGAAATGGTTGAATCAAAGGCTGCACAGGTCTTGTCCGTGAATTCGGTAAACTCCTATTTCGGAGATGCATTTGAAAGCGGATCGGATGATGAAAAAAAGGCAAAAAACGCGATACAGATGCAGATGAAACAGGTTGCAAATGCCGATAATATCGTGCTTGATGTCAGCGTTCTGAGTTATTCGATAAATAAAAGCTTCTCATCCAACGGATCTTATCTGATCCTCGGATCCACCGGTGCAGCATCCTATGACACTTCGAACGAAGGCGTGCTCTTTAATTCACTTGGTGAGGAGCAGGCATGGATCGGAAGTCACAGCTTCATAGATGAATTTGCCTTAAAGGAAGGCGACTACAGCTGGGTATTTGTAAGGGCTATCTATGATTCCATAGGTGATAAACTCGGTTACATTTCTGTAGATGTCAGCACGGATGTTGTCAAGAATGCGCTCGAGCAGATCAATCTCGGAGAAACAGCCAAGTTTACACTGGTAACACGTGACGGAAATGAAACTACAAGAAACGGGCTTTCCGGAAACATTTTCTACGGAACCGATTTCTATAAAAAAGCTCTTGAGTCTCCCGAAAAGAGCGGCAGCTCGTATGAAAAAATGGACGGCAAAAAGTACCTTTGCCTGTTCTATAAGATCGGGGAGACGGGAGCAATGCTCTGCGGAAGGATCGAGGAAAGCGAGATCGTTAAGACCGCAGACAGCATTAAGACCATCACATTCATAATCACCATTATGTGTGTTCTTGTAAGTACGGGAATAGGACTCTTTGTATCTGTCGGATTAAGCAGATCCGTTGATATGACCGTTAAGATCCTGGGCAAGGCAGCTGACGGTGATCTCAGAGAAAGAATGCATTCAAAGCGTAAGGATGAATTTGGCAAATTGTCAAATGCAACGGATAAGATGCTTCACAACACTAAGAAGCTGATCGTTCAGGCAGCGACAGCATCTGACGCACTGAACACCTCTTCGGGAGAATTGCTTGATTCAGCCAACGAACTTCGTGATTCTTCTGCAAGAATGAACAGCTCCATTGACGAGATCAAGCGCGGCATTACCATGCAGGCAAGCGATGCATCGGATTGTCTTGCTGACACGGAAACTTTGAACGAAAAGATCGATGATGTAAGAAAGAACGTCAATGCCATCGAAGATATGGCGGCAAGTGCAACTTCCGCGGTTTCGGAAGGTGTCAAGTCAGTAGATGAGCTCAAAGAAAAAGCGGGTGAAACAGCATCCGTTACAAAAGTTGTTATTACAGACATTCAGGCTTTGGCCGGAGAGACCAAGGCGATCAACCAGATCGTTGAAACCATCAATGACATTGCAACTCAGACCAATCTCCTCTCATTAAATGCTTCCATCGAAGCTGCAAGATCCGGAGATGCGGGCAGAGGCTTTGCGGTAGTTGCAAACGAGATCAGAGTTTTGGCGGATCAGTCAAAACAGGCTGCAAATGAGATCCGTGCCATCATCGGTTCCATCGTAAAGAGAACCGGAGAAACAGTCGTTTCGGCTCAGAAAGCGGATGACATTGTTACTCAGCAGGGCATCGCGGTGGACAGTACTCTTAAGAAGTTTACGGATATCGAAAACAGCGTAAACAACATCGCAGGAAGTCTTGCGGACATCGGCCGTCAGGTTAAGGAGATCGAACATGCCAAGGAACACACTGTAGGAGCGATCCAAAGCATTTCTTCGGTACTTCATGAAACGGAAGCCATGGCAGAAGAACTTGAGAAGAGTTCAAAGGTTACTCAGGAAGAGGTTGAAAGTCTCAATTCCGTTATTTCCGCTCTTAAGAATGAAGCGGGCAAGCTCAAAGGAGAATTGGACGTATTTAAGATCTGATGACATTATAAAATTAAAAAGACGCTCGAGGGGAGACTCTCGGGCGTCTTTTGTCTTATCGGCATTTATTCGGTACTGATCTTTTCTGCGGGCTTTCTGAACTCGCTGGGACTTTTTCCCACAAGCTTATTGAATGTTCTGTTGAATTGAGAAAAGGAATTGAAACCGCAAGCTATGGAGATGTCTGTAATCTTGGATTTTCCGGTGACCAGCATCTGCTGAGCATTACGGATCCTGGTCATCTGGATGTAGTTGACCAGATTAAATCCCGTGATCTCTTTAAAACGGTGGGAAAGATAGTGAGGTGAAATGTAAAACATTTTTGCAAGGCTTTCAAGAGACAGATCTTCCGAAAAGTGGGCGTGAATGTAAGAAGTGATCTTGTAGATCTTTTCTTCGAGAGTGCCTTCAGCTACCTGCTTGTAAATATTATCACCTCTAAACCTGTAAAGGCAGTACAGGAATTGTAAAAATTCAGAGTGGAGCTGTAAAACAAAACCATCCTGTCTGCTTTTCAACAGCCTGAAGATCTCATTCAGATGAGAAAAAGTTTCCGATTGTTCCTTTTCGTTAAAACGGAGCACGGGCGTATCGGTGTAGAAAACCGAGAGCAGGTTATCAAGGTCTTTTTTGAACAGAGGATCAGATACGGGCGGAATGGCAAAGTCAATGATCAGACGTCTTGACGGATTGCCCTTATGGTAGATGGATTTATGAAGCTTCAGAGGCGGCAGAAGCGTAATATCAAACTGCCTGAGTTCAAAAAGATTACCGTCAACCAAATGCCCTGCTTCTTTGTCCAATAAAATGTGTATTTCAAAGAAACGATGGAAATGTTGAAATTCCATGTTGATGTTATAGTTTCTCACATCGTAATCGAAGAGGTAGTATAACGGGTCGGATTCATTGCCTATATTTTCCACAAAACCCTGTTCGTATAAAAACATATCATTAATCAACATTAGTAAGTCCTCACTAAAACAACAGCAACATGCATTGTGCACTTTTACTAAAAATATGCATAAAAAGACCTTGTCTGTCTATTAAATTGTAACAGAGAAAAGCAAAAAATGCAATCTTTTTAAACGCAGAAAGCAAATAAAGCGTTGAAATTGTTTGGTACATCTTGCTATTATAATATTGGTAAAAATTAATGGATATACTAAAGTTTTACCAAAAAATTACCAAATGCTTACCTGTTATTTAGAAAAGAGAGCTATAATGGATGATATAAGTGAAAAACTGCAACTTTTGTTTAACAGCTTCCAAAAGGTTCTTTACGAAGAAGATGATCAGTTCCTTAAAGGAATGGCAACAAAGAACCTGGCAGGAGATGATGTAAACAAATATAAATTCTGGGAATGGACTCAGGGCGTCGGACTTTACGGGATGTGGAAAATGTTCGAAAAGACCGGCGATCGTAAGATGCTGGATGTTCTTCTTAAGTACTACGAGAGACAATTGGGCATCGGACTTCCTTCCAAGAATGTAAACACTACAGCCCCCATGCTTACCTTGGCCTTCGTATACGAGCACACAAAGAACGAAGAGTACGGCAGGCTTTGCAAAGAGTGGGCTGAATGGCTGATGACCGGTCTTCCGAAAACAAAGGAGGGCGGCTTCCAGCACATGACGAGTGACACATTGAATGATCAGGAACTTTGGGATGACACATTGTTCATGTCGGTGCTGTTTCTTGCCAAGTGCGGAATGATCTTCGGTAAAACGGAATGGGTAGATGAAGCTAAGTACCAGTTCCTTTTACATATTAAATATCTGGCCGACAAAAAAACCGGACTCTGGTTCCATGGCTGGACATTTAACGGAAACCACAACTTTGCCGAAGCCCTTTGGGGCAGAGGTAACAGCTGGGCGACAGCAGCGATTCCCGAATTCCTCGGTATGGTGGAATGCGAGCCGAGCGTAAAGCGTTTCTTAACGGAAGCGTTCAGAAAACAGGTTGATGCCATTAAAAAATTCCAGGATCCTTCGGGAATGTGGCACACGCTTGTGGATGATCCCACTTCTTATGTTGAAACCAGTGCGACTTGTGGCTTTGCTTACGGCATATTGAAAGGCGTTCACGAAGGGCTCATCGAAAAAGAGTACGAAGAAGTTGCAAGAAAGGCGCTTCCTGCCGTGCTTTCTCACATCGATGAAAACGGAGTGGTAAACCAAGTTTCCTATGGTACTGCCATGGGACGAGAATCAAAGCAGTTCTACAAAGAAATAGAAATAAAATCCATGCCTTACGGACAGGCAATGGCGATTTTATTCTTATTAGAGCTTAAAGCTCAGGAAATTTAAGGAGGATTCTTTTATGAAGAAAAGACTTTTGTCACTGCTTATTGCAGCAACAATGGTAGTTTCCGCAGCAGCTTGCGGTGGTAATTCAACAACACCCTCAAGCAATGCTGACCCGACTCCCACAAAAGCTGTAAAGGCAACACAGGCGGTTCAGGCTACTGCCACACCTACTTCAACACCCACACCTGTTCCCGTTGAAGAGATGAAGTTCTCACAGGCACCTTCCATTAAAGCCACTGCGAAGGTAGAGGACAGAATTCCTACAAAGGAAGATGTTTTTGTAGAGCAGGTTGATGCTAACGGCGATCCCCTTGAGATCGGTGTTTACGGAGAAAACATTAACCTTCTCGGTTTAAGTTCGGGATGGAATTGCTCAAGAGCTATTCTTGAAAGTATCATTCACTACAATACAGACGGTACATACTATCCCAACGTAATTAAAGAGTTTTCTTACAATGCAGACTACACTGTTTGGACTTTTAAGCTTCGTGAGGGAATGAAGTGGTCCGATGGTGAACCTTTCACAGCAGATGATATCGTTTTCTGGTATGAAGCTTGTCATAAGACAAATTTCGATACAAAGGCCAGCTGGACAGCGCTCAGAGAGAATGATAAGAAGGATGGCGATTTTGCCGTTCTTACCAAGGTTAACGATTATGAAGTAACCTGGACTTTCCAGAATCCCAAGTATCCCGCTTCCTTTATTGAAAACGGTGATTTCAAGTGGTGCTGGGCTCCCGAGCATTATTTAAAAGATCTCATCCCCAACTCTGTATGGAGTGAAAGCAAGCTTACAGATGAAGAAGCTCTTATCAATGCTCAGAAGAAGGGCTTAAGCTTCTCAACAATCAAGGATCTCGGTAAGCAGGTTGCCTACTACTTCTGGAACTGGCCCGGAATCCCTACACTTAACTCTTATGTACTTTCAACTGCCGATGGTGTAAACAACTATAAGGGTAACTACTGCGAATTCCTTAGAAATGAGTACTTCTGGAAGGTAGATGCAAAGGGACAGCAGCTTCCTTATTGCGATAAGATCACTTACACCATGACATCCGCTGAAGGTCAGGATCTCCTTCTTTTCAGATCCGGCGATCTCGATGTTATCGGTATTGAAATGAAAGATATTTCCTCAACTCTTGCGGATATGAACGGAGCGGCTGTTCTCAGAACATTTTCGGGAACAAACTGGGGTTCATATCAGGTTACATTCAACTACACTTCAACAGATAAGAATATGGCAACACTTTTTGCAAATCCTGCATTCCGTCAGGCAATGTCCATCAGCGTTGACCGTAACGAAGTATCAGGACTTCTTTCCGATAACTTCCTTGAGCCCGGCCAGTGCTGTCCTTCCGAAGGAAACTTTGGTTATGATGAAGAGTGGACAAAGAAGTGGACTGATTATGATGTGGCCGCTGCTAAGAAGCTCCTTGAGAGCTGCGGACTTGTAATGGGCAAGGACGGCTTCTATGACTTTGCGGACGGTTCCGATCTGCTCATTACTTTCTATTATTACACAGATTCAGGCAATGATAAGGCATACACAGTTCTTTCACAGTACTGGACAAAGGCCGGCATCAAGACAGACGTTAAGGAACTTACTGTTGATGCTTTCGACCAGGCAGTTGACAACAATGACTGGACAGCAGTTGTAGGCCCTCACACAGCTATCGGCGGACTTGGCCTCAATGACCGTGTTGCTCCTTTCGCACCCGTTGCTCAGGCAGCAGAGTGGTACGGCGATTACGGTACATACTATCAGACAAGCGGCGCTTCAGGCGTTAAGCCCACAGGCGATATGGCTAAGCTCGTTGAGCTCTGCGAAAAGTGGCAGGCAACACCCGACAAGGAAACAAAGGATGAGATCGCTCTTCAGATGTACGAGATCCACAAGAACAACATGTGGTCTATCGCGTACCTTGAAGGACTCGGATCTTACTCACTCATCAATTCCAAGATCCACAACTACCCCGATAACCTTGTATCCGCTGATCTTTATCAGTATGCAAACATTGCTCATTACTGGACTTTCTTTAAGAAATAATTGATTTAACTTCTTTCCGAAGGCGGAAACCGATTGTTTCCGCCTTCGGATTATAAAAATCCGATTTAACTTTTTGCAACTAACGGAAAGGAAATCCAATGGACACAAATCAAGTCAATTCAGGCAAGAAGGAAAGAAAAAATGATTTAAAAGAGTTCTTTGGGATGATAGGTGCTACAGTCAATGAATTCTTAAAAAAGGATCTTGTGCGGTACATCGTACGACGTGTTTTGATGTTCATTCCGACCATTTTCCTTGTATCGATACTTGTATTTTTTGTAATTCAGCTTCCTCCCGGAGATTATGTTTCTGCTCACATTTCCGCATTGGCCAGTGAGGGAGAGATCGTGACCGCTGAAGAAGCTGAGGCTATGAGAGCAGAGTACGGATTGGATAAATCCGTGCCTGAGCAGTACATCAAATGGATTAAAGACATCATTTGGACACCTACTGACTCTCAGTATTATAGGGTCAATCTTTCACACCATAACTGGAAATATTCTTTTGCATTCGGTAAGAATGTATGGGATGTAGTTGAGGAAAGACTTGGAATAACCATTATCGTAACAGCGATCATAATGGTGTTTCAGTATGCAGTTTCAATACCTATCGCCATATATGCCTCGACACATCAGTATTCCGTCGGAGACTATGTTTTCTCCGTGATCGGATTTTTGGGGACGGCGATACCCAACTTTATTTTGGCAATCGTACTAATGTATTTATCATACAAATGGACAGGACAGGCAAATGTTGGCCTGTTCTCTCAGGACATGATGGTGAACGGGATACACTGGTATAATTTCGGTGATTTCCTTAAACGTTTGATCATTCCCATCATTGTAATCGGTACATCGGGTACCTGTGGTATCATTCGTTCGGTTCGTGCACAGATGCTTGATGAGATCGGAAAACAATACACACTTACAGCAAGAGCAAAGGGTGTAAAAGAGAACAAGATCGTTATGAAGTACTGCTTCAGAGCTGCGATCAATCCTACAGTATCCGGACTTGGAGGAATCCTTTCCAGCCTATTCTCAGGATCTACGGTTACTGCATTGGTACTTAACATGCAGATCCAGGGGCCTCAGCTTTTACAGGCGTTACTTACTCAGGATATGTATCTTGCCGGAGCCATCGTAATGATCCAGGCAACGCTGGTTGTAATCGGAATCCTTTTCTCCGATATTGCACTTGCATTTCTTGATCCCAGAATACGTTATTCAGGAGGAAACAGATAATGAGCAAAAAGGTAAAATCAAAAGAAGATTATTATCTTGCCTCCCAATGGACGTTGATGGCAAGAAAACTGAAAAAGCACATGTTGGCAAAAATCTCATTGCTGGTTTTGGCTATCTTATACTTCGGAGCATTGCTTGCCGATGTGCTTGCACCTTATGGACTGGATACATTTGATTCTCTTTACAAAGATACTGCTCCCACAAAGATACATTGCATATATGATGGAGAATTTGTAGGACCATATGTATTTAAAAGAGTAAAAACCATAGACAAAAAAACATTTACGGTCAATGTATCGGAAGACACATCGGAATACTACAAGCTTTCTCTTTTCGTTCACGGTGACGAATACAAGATCCTCGGATTGATCAAATCGGATATTCATCTCTTTGGTGTTACGGAAGGCTCCAATGGCGGAACAGGCGCAAAAGTCTATCTTTTCGGAGCGGATGCACTCGGCAGAGACATTTACTCGAGAGTTCTTTTGGGAAGTCAGATCTCGCTTACTATACCGTTTGCAAGTGCGGTCATCAGCTTCTTTCTGGGAATCACCATCGGTTCGATCTCGGGTTACTTCGGCGGCGTTACCGACATGATCATTCAGCGTATTATCGAAGTTATCGGAGCAGTTCCCCAGATTCCTCTTTGGATGGCTCTTTCGGCAGCTATTCCTGCGGGAATTTCAACGGTCAAGATTTATCTTTACATTACGATCATATTGTCGTTCATTAACTGGACGGGTATGGCGCGTATTGTTCGAGGTAAGTTCCTTTCACTTAAGAATGAAGACTATGTTATGGCGGCAAGACTGGCCGGCGTCAGCACATGGAAGATCATATGGAAACACCTTGTGCCCGGTTTCATGAGCTACCTTATCGTTTCACTTACTCTTGGTATTCCCGGATCTATCGTCGGTGAGACTTCAATGTCTTACCTCGGTCTTGGTATTAAGAGCCCTGCAACAAGCTGGGGAGTTCTCCTTCAGGAAGCAAGTTCCGTAACGGACGTTGCTACAAATCCTCACAAGCTGATCCCCATCATCTTTGTAACAATCACAGTTTTGGCTTACAACTTCCTCGGCGACGGTCTTCGTGACGCTGCGGATCCTTACAAGTAGAATCGGGAGGTAATAAATGGATAAAGATAATATTCTTGAAGTTAAAGACCTCCGAGTAAACATTCACATGATGGAGGGCGAGCTTACAGCAGTTCGCGGAGTTAACTTTGAAATTAAGAAAGGTGAGACTCTGGGACTGGTTGGAGAATCCGGCTGCGGAAAGTCCCTTACATGTAAGGCCATCCTTGCAATTAACGACAAGAAGTGCGAAGCTTCCGGTTCGATCAAGTTTAATTCCGATGAATCCGGAGAAGTTGAGATCCTTGATCTTAACCCTAAGGGTGATGAGATAAGGAACATCCGCGGAAAACAGATCTCCATGATCTTTCAGGAACCCATGGTTGCTTTCTCTCCCATGTACACCATCGGAAATCAGATCAATGAGTGTACAAGGCTTCACATCACAAAGGACAAGAAAAAGTCCAAAGAGATTTCAATGTCCGTAATGAAAAAGGTTGGTATAGCAAACGTTGAAAAACGTTATAACCAGTATCCTCATGAATTTTCGGGAGGTATGCTTCAAAGAGCATTGATCGCAATGGCACTTGTTTGCAATCCCAAGATGCTGATCGCAGATGAACCCACGACAGCTCTTGATGTTACCATTCAGGCTCAGATACTTGAATTAATGAAATCTCTGCAGAAGGACTTTAATACAGCAATCCTTTTCATAACCCACGATCTGGGTGTTGTTGCAAAAATGTGTGACAGAGTTGCGGTAATGTACCTCGGAAAGATCATTGAGAGTGCAGACACCGAGACGATATATGCAAATCCTCAACATCCCTACACCAAGGGACTCATCGGATCGGTTCATAAGATTGGCGGGAACCGTGATGAGAGGCTTTTCTCCATTGAAGGAACGGTTCCTCTTGCAATGAATCTTCCGATACAGTGCGGTTTCTATGACAGATGCAATGCAGCCATTGAGGGCCTTTGCAATAAAGCGGAACCCGAACTCGTAGAGATAGAGCCCGGACACAAGATCGCATGCTTTGCCTGCGACCATGAAAAATGCAAAGAGCAATGCGAAAAGGCAAGAAAAGAGATCGCCGAGCGTGAAGAAAGAGAAAAAAAGCAGGCTGAACTGAACGAGCAAGAAGAGAGATCAGGCAAAAAGAAAAAGCTGTTCGGAAAGGGGGCAAAAGCATGAGTGAAATGAAAAAAGACTCCATTATGGAAGTTAAACATGTCCACAAGCGCTTTACCTCCAAAGGCATTACCGTAAAAGCCGTAACAGATGTTTCCTTTGATGTAAGAAAGGGTGAAACCATCGGTATTGTAGGAGAATCCGGATGCGGAAAGACTACCCTTGGCCGCTGCATCGTTCGCGCTTATGATGCTTCCGAAGGAGAAGTATGGTACCGTACCGAAGCAGGCGAAGAACTTGATTTCCTTAAAGCTGATAAGAAAAAGATGAAAGAGATCCGTAAAGAGATCCAGATGATCTTCCAGGATCCTTATTCATCACTTGATCCCCGAATGACGGTCCTTGACATCATTAAGGAGCCTTTAAAGGCAAATTATCCGAACATGTCAAAGGACGAAATGGATCAAAGAGCAAAGGACATGGCAGTAAAAGTCGGACTTAACCCCATGTACTTAATGCGCTATCCGCACGCTTTTTCCGGAGGACAGAGACAGAGGATCGGAATTGCAAGAGCGTTGGTTGTTCAGCCTCAGATCATTGTGTGCGATGAAGCCGTTTCCGCACTTGATGTTTCGATCCAGGCTCAGGTCATCAACCTTCTTCGCGATCTTCAGAAGGAATTTGGATTAACCTATTTGTTTATTTCTCACGATCTTTCGGTCGTTGAACACATTTCGGATAAAGTGGGTGTCATGTACCTCGGACAAATGGTAGAATTCTGTGAAACGGAAAAACTTTACTCCCAGCCCATGCACCCTTATACGGAAGCACTGCTTTCCGCGGTTCCCGTAGCAGATCCGACTTACAAGATGGAGCGTATCCCTCTTCAGGGTGAGATCCCGAACCCGGCAAATCCTCCTTCAGGCTGTTTCTTCCACGAGAGATGCCGCTATTGCACAAAAAAGTGCATTACAGATGCTCCTGTGCTTAAGACAATGCCGGACGGCAGACTTTGTGCCTGCCACAGAGCGGAAGAACTTAAACTTCAGGGCTTTGACCTTAAGGGTATGGCAGAAAACTCAAAAAAAGCAGATGAGTAAGTATAAGAGAACCTCTTTAGATTTGCACCCCCTGTTATTTTAAGGGGGTGTTTTTGTTTTCCGATAGATTACAAAAACGACAAAGTATATGACAAATATGATATAATATATAGTGCAAAAGTCATAAGATGGAATTAACAATAACACTAATCGGAGGTTTGGATGAACAGTGAAATAATTGAGAAATTGCCCCTTCTTTCGGGAAAAGGAATGTGGCACACCAATGATTGCAACGGTCGTTATCCCTCGCTTCATCTTTCCGACGGACCACACGGACTGCGGCGTCAGGAAGAAAGCGCAAAAACAAACAACGACAGTTACGTTTCCACTTGTTATCCCACCGCAAGCTGTCTTGCGGCGACCTGGGATCCCGAGCTGGTCGGTGAAGTGGCCGATTCCATCGGTAAGGAAGCGAAAGAGGCATCGGTTTCCGTGGTTTTGGGGCCCGGTGTCAACATTAAGCGTTCCCCTCTTTGCGGGAGAAATTTCGAATACTTCAGTGAAGATCCCTTGTTGGCGGGAAAAATGGGAACTGCCTATGTGAAAGGTGTGCAGCAAAACGGTGTGGGAACATCGCTCAAGCATTTTGCGGCGAACAGCCAGGAAACGAGGCGCATGACGTCTAACAGCAGAGTCGATGAAAGAACGTTAAGGGAAATTTATCTGAGTGCCTTTGAACAGGTGGTTAAGGAAGCAGATCCCGCAACGATCATGGCATCCTACAATTATCTGAACGGTTATAAAGTGACGGAAAACCGTCATCTTTTGACAGAGATATTAAGGGATGACTGGGGCTACGAAGGAGTGGTGGTTTCCGACTGGGGAGCATGCATTGATCTTTCGAAAGCCGTTAAGGCGGGAATGGATCTTGAGATGCCAAACCTTACGGATGTTCACAATAAAAAACTGAAGGAAGCCTTGGAGGCAGGCGAGATCGAAGAAGCGGATGTGGGAAGAGCGATAAAGAGGATCGAAAAGATGATCGCGAAATACGCTTCGGAAAATCTTAATGACAAGGAAACCACAGGACTCAAAGCCCATGACACGGCTCTTAAAGCTGCTCTTTCAGGGGCTGTTCTTCTTAAAAATGAAAACGGGTTCCTTCCGTTAATGAAAAATGCAGAGATCAATGTTATCGGCGAACTTGCGCGGACGGTGCGCTTTCAGGGAGGTGGCAGCAGCCACATAAACACTGCTCCGCAAAAAGACATTGTTGAGGAACTTGAAGCGGCGGGCTTCAAAGTGCACTTTGCTCCCGGCTACAGGATCGACACGGTAAAAGAAGATTACGAATTAAGATCCGAGGCATTGGAATTGGTCAAGAACGGCTTCCCTATCCTTTTCTGCGGAGGACTTACCGATCTTGCGGAGGGTGAGGGCTATGACAGAAAAACGTTGGATCTGCCGGAAAATCAGCTGAATCTTATGAGAGAGATCCAAGAGGATAAAGAGATCATCTTTCTTTCCTTCGGAGGTTCACCTTTTGCCGTTCCTTTTAAAAGAAAGATCAAAGCCATGCTTCACATGTATCTGGGCGGAGAAGCGGTGGCAAAGGCTGCCGTAATGCTTCTTTCGGGAGAGAAAAACCCTTCGGGAAAACTGGCTGAAAGCTGGCCATATGCCCTGGAGGACACTCCCGCCTACGGTAATTTTGCGGTAAATACAAACGAGATCTTTTACAAAGAAACTCTTTTTGTTGGCTATCGGCATTATGATACAAATAACGTCGAAGTACAGTTTCCTTTTGGCTTCGGCCTTTCATACACCACTTTTGAGTACAGCGATCTGAGATTGTCGAGTGCAGAATACGATTCCGGAGAACTGATCGCAACCTTTAAAGTGAAAAATACCGGGAGCAGGGCCGGAGCGGAAGTTACCGAGCTTTATGTTGAAAATCCCGAAGGAAGGTTTCCGAGGGCAAGACATGAACTCAGGGGCTTTAAGAAGGTATTCCTTAAGCCCGGAGAGGAAAAAGAAGTCAGCATTACAATAAATGAGAGAGCTTTTTCTGTTTTTGACACAGCACTTAACAGGTTCAATGTGGCGGCGGGAGATTACGTTTTGTGCGTCGGAGGCTCACTCACCGATCTTCCCTTAAGAGCAAAGATCAGTGTGAAAGGAAAGGACTACGAGGCTGATCCCCATGGGACGACAACCGATCTTTTTATAGGGAAGAATGACAGTAACCTTGACGTGACAAAGCCCGGACATTATTCGGTTTACAATTCTTTAAACGAGCTTTCAAAGAAGTCCTTATTGGGGAGGATCATGCTGAAAGTTGCGTTAAAAGTGGCCTACTCAATGTTCGATGGGAAGCCTCACGATGATCCGGAAGTTATGATGACAGTCGAAGGCGTAAAAGACGGCCCTTTGGACTGTGTGATCATGCAGAGCGGAGGAGTACCCTATTGGGTGGCTGAAGCCATCGTGAAACAGGCAAACAGAAAGAAAAGATGAAAATAAAAGGAGAAGGATATTATGATCGATAAGAAAACCAAATGGTCCTATTGTATTGGGGCAACGGGACGAGATGCGGCTTATGCCCTTGTCAGCATGTTTGTGCTGACCTACATTCAGTACACAATGAAACTCAGTGTTGCACAGTTTACCGTGATCTCAGTGGCTATGGTGATCTGCATGGTCTGGGATGCTGTAAATGATCTTATGATGAGTTCAATCATCGAGAACAGCCATTACAAAATGGGAAAGTATCGCCCATTCATTATCGTGGGTGCTTTGCTTAACGCTGTCGTGATAATCTTGATGTTCACTGTCCGCCCTACAGGCTGGTCCTTTGTTATTTTCTTCTGCATCACCTACCTGCTTTGGGGAATGACCTACACTATCAATGACATTGCCTACTGGGGCATGCTCCCCAGCCTTTCCAGCGATCCGAAGGAAAGAGACTCCCTCGTAACACTTATGGGCGTGTTTGTCTGCATCGGTCAGTTTCTTGTGGCAGGCATAGTTCCCATGGTTATAGCCGGGAACGCAATTGCCGCATTCAGGATCATCGGTATCATTGTGGCTCTCGGCTTCTTGCTTTTCCAGACACTCACCTTCCTGGGGGTTACCGAAAAAGAACGTGTGGATAATGCCGAGGAAGTGAATTTCAAAAAGATGTTCGGAATCTTAAAGAGGAACGATCAGCTGGTAAAGTCAGGCATTGCCTACGTTTTGTTCTGCGTCGGACAGCAGCTTTTGCTCCTTTTGGCCGTTAATTTCTTCTATTTTGAATTCGGCTATTCGGAAAGCGGCGATCTGGTAACCTTGTTTACTGTAATGTATGGCCTCGGAACTTTGGCGGCCCAATTTGTCTATCCCGTTATTTCTCAAAAAACCAGCCGTAAGAAGATTTACAGCGCATGCATATTGATACTGGTTATCGGTTATCTGGTGCTGTTGGGCTTTGGCTACATCATCCCCAAGAACATTGTTCTTTTAATGATAACAGGCTTTGTGATCTTCTTCTGCCAGGGGCTTATCAATCTTGCTATGGTTGTCATCATCAACAATACCATCGAATACGATGAGTACAGATTTAACGAGCGTCACGACAGCATCATTTCGGCCATCCGTTCTTTTGCTTCGAAGTTTTCGGGAGCCCTTAATCAGGGGGCTGCGTCTCTGATCCTGATCGTAAGTGGTATCTACGCTGTCAGTCAGAACATCAGCGCGCTGGAAGTCGAAGTGGGAAAAGGAGCCATGACGGGAGCAGAGGCACTTTCTAAGGCAGACAGCATCATAGCCACTGTAGAACCCGGTCAGACATTGATCCTTCGCATCGGCATGGTAGCAATTCCTTTGATCGTAATGATCGCTTCCTGGCTTATCATTCAAAAGGGTTACAGGATCGACGAGAAAGAATATGCCCGTATGGTCGGCGAAATAGAGAAAAGAAAGAGTAAAGAGTAGCGAAAAAGCGTGATACGAGAGGGATTGCAAGTGAAAAAATACGATGTAAAGCAATTGCCGGATTTCGGAAAAAACGAAAAAGCGATCTATTGCGAACGAGAAAGCGGAACTGTCCATTTCCCTTTTAAAGAGGAACTGGAGCTTTGTACCGCCATAAAAAACGGGGACAGAGAAAAACTGGAAAAACAGTTCGAACAGACTCTTCGGGGAGAAATGGTGGTGGGAAATCTGTCTTCCAACAGGATCAATTCCGTAAAGTACTGGGCGGTGACTACAGTTGCCAACGCCGTCCATTACGCAATTCTGGGAGGTGTTGATGAAACGGATGCCTACAACTTCAGCGATGAGTGCATCAGAAAGATCGATTCTTTTAAGGAATACGACGAATGCATAGATTATCTGATGAAAAGGGCACTGGAACTGGCTGACATGGTGAAGAGCCGGGGGAACAATGCTGCTTTCTCCGAGCCTGTTAAAAAATGTCTGCATTACATCCATCTTCACCTTCATGAATCTATCCCTTTGAACGTGCTGGCAGAAGAAACCGGACTCTCCAGACCTTATCTTGCATCTCTTTTTAAAAAGGAGACCGGATCTTCCATACATGAGTACATTTTGGATGAGAAGATGAAGGAAGCCACAGCGCTTTTGGATGAAGGCAAGTCCTGCAAAGAAGTGAGCTATGTGCTCGGGATCTGTAATCAGTCTCATTTCGGAAAGATCTTCAGAGCAAAGTACGGCATGACGCCCGAAGATTATAAAAATAGGAAATGACAAACTTGAGAATAACGTTTATAATGTTGGAAGTTTTGACATTTGTAAGGAGAAACTAATATGATAAAAAACGTTATTCTTGATATTGGAAATGTGCTGGGGGACTTTCAGTGGAAAGAGCTGGGCAGAGAGTGCATGAAGCTTAACGATGAGGAATTTGAGCTTTTTGCCGATGCCATGATCCACAGCGGACTCTGGGATGAATTTGATAAGGCGTACATGACCGATGCTGAGATCATCAAAGCGATCACGGACAGAATGCCATCTCTTGCCGACCGTATACCGGAGTTTTTCAAGAGACTGGGAGACATCGTTCTTGATTACGATTACTCCTGTCCTTGGATCGACGAGCTTCACGCAAAGGGCTTCAAAGTTTACATTCTGTCCAATTACGGAAAGACAGCCTTTGAAGAGGGCACAAAAAATAGGCTTAAATTTGTACCCATGGTGGACGGAAAGGTCGTCTCCTATGAAGTGAAAATGGTTAAGCCCAATAAAGACATTTACGAATGCCTTTTAAACAGATATAGTCTTAAAGCGGATGAATGCATCTTCTTTGACGACCGTAAGGAAAACATCAAAGGCGCTGAGAATGTGGGCATTCATGGCATATTATTTCAAAATATCGATCAGGCAAAAGCCGATCTGGAAAAGGCGATCAAAGAGTTTTCTTAAAGCGCTTTTTTGTATCGATCGAACAATGCCAGATACTCTCTTTCGACGTCCTTAAACGGACGAACATTGTAAGAAAGTTCTATGCAGAGTTTGGGTTCGGGACGATCCATGGTTTCATTCAAAAGCACCTTCAGATCGTAGTAAAGCATATCATCATCCACAGTCTTGACCAGCTTTGCTTCCTCTTTCGTAAGCATCGAACCGAGCCATTTTTTGTAGATCAGATCAAGGAGCTTATCCTCCCATTCAATAAAGGAGGGAAGCTCCTTTTTAAATGGTCTGGGAACATCGCTCATGTAGGCTTCGGAAGCATCGTGAAGAAGACAGGCCAGAACGGTTCTTGGAGAGTAGCCTCTTGCTTCTGCCTCCTTTGCACAGTTGATGCAATGCTGACCGACTGAGAAGAAGGACTTTACGTGACCGTTTCCTCTGCACTGCATGGAAAGCGAGTGGGCAATATCCTCGATCTTTATTTTCTCCGGATCGGGTTCTGTGGGATAAAAATGTTCTTCTGTGTAAGTTGTGATATAATCAGCCATTTTACTGTACTCCGTATTTTTCTTTAAAGTATTTTTTAAGCAGGTCTCTTGCGAAAATCTCTTCGTCATACAGTTCAACTTCCGTAAGATTGTTCGGCGCATAGGAAGAAGAGTAGGTGTCCGTCACAAGATAGTAGAGGGCATTCGGAGCCGGATGGTTCTTAACCTCTTCACCATATTCACCGTAGGTGATGAAGTAATTTCCGTTTTCCGTTTCAAAAAAATTGTTGTTTAGATCTATGCCTTTGCATTCGCAGAGCACCAGACGGTTGTCAAAGGGGAAGAGCATCTGCAGATCGGCGTAGGTCACTTCTCCCGCATCCAGGATCCTGGGGCTTCTCACGGAAAAGTAGCCGCCGCCCAGAACGATGTCGTACTTGTCGCCCCAGCGTTCAATAGCCGCTTCATAATAAAGATCTGCGCAAAGCTGCCTCAGTTCGTCCCCGTCAAGAGTTTCCGGGATGTTTGCGATCACGGCGTTGATGTCTCCGATCTCGCTTTCGTACTTAGCCATCAACTCTTCGACTATGGGATCGCCCTGATAATCGTATTTGTAAGTGCTGTGAGGAATGATCCCGGCTTCCGATGTCTCGAGGGTGTCGTTGGCCTTGTTGTACTCAAATGTCACGTGGGAAAGGCCTGTGGAGTTGTCACCGCCACCCTGGAGATGCCAGACATCGTACATGTCCTTTAAGGCATATGCTTTGTGGGTGTGAGCTTCAAAAACAACGTCAACGTAGCCGTGTGAGATCGTGGGTTCATAGTAGCTTTTTAACTGTCCGGCGGAAATACTTCCGGAACCGGAGTAATTCTTTGAATAGCCGTCATGAACGGAGTAAATGATTATCTTACAGCCTTCTTTGTTTCTGAGTCTGTCGGATTCAGCCTTGACCAGATCGGCCAGTTCGTTTCCGGTGATAAAGTAAACATCGGAAACCATGTTGCCGGAAATGGATGAGTAGCAATCACCGATGGCACCGATGATGCCGATCTTCACACCTTCACGTTCGATGACGACGGAAGGGGTACAGTAGGAGGCGAGAGCATTTGTGGAAGTTTCGTAAATGTTCAGAGCAAGGAAAGGAAACTCAGCCATTTCCTCGTTCTTTTCGATATACTCTCGTCCCCAGTCGTATTCGTGGTTTCCAAAGGTCATGGAAACAAAATCCAGACTGTTCATCCATTCGGTCATGAGTTTACCGCGGGTAAGATTTGATTCACTGCTGCCCTGCCACATGTCTCCGGAGGAGAGAAGAACGAAGTTGTCGTCCAACATAGCTCTGGTTTTGAGCCAGGTGGTCATCTCGTCCACGCCGGGCTGGGATTCGCTGTCCGTAAATTTGCCGTGCAGGTCATTGATGGCATATACATCGATGACAGCCAGCACATCTGCGTTACAGATGTCGCAAAGCCCGTTGTTGTCTTCATCCTTATGGGAACACTCAGCTTCGGCTCCGGGAACTGCCGTTACAGCAGCAGACGGTGCTGCGACGGGAGTATCGGGATGTTCGGTCTCGTTGCCGCAGGCTGCCACGGAAAGGAAGAGGGTGATCAAAGGTAATAGCATCTTTTTCTTCATCTTTTTGTACCTCTGTTTTATTTCAAGCGGTTAATTATAACTCCGTTTAAAATTTTTTGAAAGGGTTTATATTGTAAAATAATTATGATAAAATTTCCTTAAGGTTTGGACTATTTGTAAACAGACAAGCAAAGGAGCGGGTTGTATGGCGCTGCACGACGACATCAGATCGTTTACAAAAAAATATAAGAAAAACATCGAGATCAGAACCGAATTAAATGACAAGCTGTTTAAGATCTGTGATCACGATAAATGGCTTAAAACATTAAAGGACAGAGCTGTCAAGTGCCAGAAACTTTACAAGGATAATGACAGGCTCATTGCCGATCTGATCTCAAAGCTCAGCGGCGATCTTTCCGACAAAGCAGGGGAAACGTTGTTCAGCTCGATTTTTGATGTATTTTTTGACCGCTTTGAGATCAGTGATGTTCCGATCATCATCCTGCTTTGCAAGAAGGCGGCGGAGCATTTTGAAAAAAAGAATGATTACAACAAGCTCGTGAGAATATATGCCTTTTTGACCTATTGCAATATGGAGTACTACAGCAGGATCAGGGTGGAAGAAAAGGATAAGACTCTTGAGTATGCCAATATCACTATTTCCTATAAGGAGCATTATGAAAAACTGGACGATCCGGAAGCCAGACTCAGGATCTTCAGAACATATGCAAATCTTATGGGAGATGTACTTGAAGATCAAACAGGCCTAAAGGCCGGAGATTTTACGATCTATAACGAAATGATGGACCTCTGGAACAGCGATGTTGTACAAAAGATGGATGGTGACAATGAGGACATTATCAGTGAAGTGGAATGGATGAAGGACAATATGGTCTACATCTGTGCCTGCAACCTTTTGGATTACAAGACCACTCTTTCGGAGGAGATCAGAAATTCGGAGATTTCATTTATTAAGAAAAAGCTTGAAGAACATGCGGAGGAAGCGGATAAAAATACCATTTACTGGATGGCGGACATGACATTAAAGATCATTAATTCCGAGATCACACCAATGGATGCCATTCATAAGGTGATAATGAAGACGGATGCCATTGCAAAACCGGATTTTGATAAGCTGAGTCCCGAAGAGAATTGCGACATTCTGGATGAAAAGTACATGATGATGGAACTCAGCGTGGCGGTTCTCAGAAAAATGGATTTTACGGAAAAGGAAAGGGCTGAATACGGCAGACAGATTACTTTTCGATTCTTTAAGGACATTCACAAGATACCTAATAATCTGTTTACGAACTATGTGGATGACATCTGCAAAGAGTACTTTTCCATGGTACGTCCGTTCCTTAACGGTGTCGGTGAAAAGGAGCAGAAGCTGATGCAGATCTTTTTCCTGCGCCAGCCGCTGACTTACATTCATTGCCTCCTTGTGGGAAGTCTTGCATACAGACTTGGTGGAGCGATAATTGAAAAAAATCCGGAGTTGCTGGTGGGGCTCGGGGAATTGGATTCGATAAGAGATGTTGTTTCCAAGGAAAACGGCATTCTTGATTTTATTCGACGCGCCGGACTCATCCATGATGTGGGAGAGATCATCATGCCCACGATCATTAACATGCAGACCAGAAGTCTGACCGAAGAAGAAAAAGAGTTCATCCTGAAACATCCGGGGATCGGAGTGGAGTACCTTAAGGATGATAAAGATTTTGAACCCTATAGGGATGTTATCCTCGGCCATCACAAGTCCTATGACGGAAAGAGCGGCTACCCTGCGGAGTTTGACAATACAGCTTCTCCGTACAGGATCATAATCGATATTATTTCAATCTGTGATGCTTTGGAAAACGCCGAAGATTACATCAGCCGTGCATATAAGGAACCCAAACGTTTTGACGAGATCATAGGTGAGATCTACGATGGAGCCGGAACGACATATAATCCTTATATAGCTGACATGATAAAAAATGACGATGTATTGAGAAACGAATTGAAATTTATTGTAACTGAAGGCAGGATCAAGGCTACTCAGGAGGTTTACAGAAACATCGTAACATGTGTCCGGTACGGCGGATCGCCCTATTTCAGACTGAATGCGGTGGATATGGTAAACGATGGTTAATTAACTTTCAAATTCGCGAAAAGCCTGTAAATTTATAATTATTTAGCAATTTTGATGTATATTTGATGGACTATTTATGATAGAATCGACTAACAAGATCAATTTGCTGAAGGAGGCGCGTGTAAATGAAAAAGTTTGCGTTGAATTTAAAGATCATACTGGTTGTCGGGGTTATCTTTGCAGCATGTATTATCATATTCTGGGTATTCGCATCCGGAAAGATGATGGATATATCAAAAGAAAATGCCCGCGGTTCATTGCAAGGGGTCGTAAATGGGGCATCAAACAGTATAAGACAGTACATCCAAAATGAAGTAACTTTCGTAGAAGGTTACAGATGGACGACAGAAGTTCAGAACATCGTTAACGGAAATCGTTCCGCTGAAGCTTTGGCAGCAGCGGAAGATGTAACTATCAGATACTCAGGTAAAAAGGATTACATCGAAGGTCTCTTCTATTGTGACGAGAAGGGTATTGTAGACACACATACATTACCGATGATCGTCGGAATGGATCTCGGAGCAGGCGGAGCCGATACATTTGCAGGCGAGCAGGTAATGGCAACGGCATCCGTTTCCGAAGCAACAGGCAACATAGTAATTTCAGTCGGAAAGACGATTCCCAATGATACGGGAGCTTATGGCGGAATGATCATGTGCGCAACCTTCACCGATGGATTTAATGAGATGCTTGACGGCGTAATGAGAAGCAATCCTCTTTACACACACTTGCAGCTCGTAATTCCTTATTCCTACACAACATCAACGTCCTCCGTTATTTACGATACAAATAAGGACAAGGTAGCAAAGCCATATGAAGATCAGGCGCTTGCAGGATTTGTAGAAGGCTATTCACTTTATTCACAGGCTTTGATGAACGGTCTCATCGAAATGAATACAGATGAAACAGCTACCACATTCCATTATGAAGATCCTGAGACAGGTAAGGTTTACGATTACCCGTTCCAGAAGATGGATACATATATTGATTCCGCAACAGGTAAGGAAATGATCTACTTCTACATGCTGATCCCCGAGTACAGCTGGGTGATCCTTCTTGAAGGCGAAGCCGATGCGGTTTACGCACAGGCATCAAGCTCAAGCCGTCAGCTCCTTATCGCTACAATACTTACACTTGCTGTAGGTATCGTCGGAATCCTTGCATTCGTAACAGTTCTTCTCAGACCTCTTACAAATGTTGAAGGCGAACTTAAGAAAGTCGCAACACTTGACTTTACACAGAGTGATACACTTGATAAATACGCTAGCAGAAACGACGAAGTCGGAACTATTGCCGGTGCAACCATTGCTCTTAAGGATGCAGTGAGCGACACGATGAAGATGGTAGGTGAGAGCGCAGGAAAGATGAACACCAACTCCGGTGCACTTGTAGATACCTCCAGACTCCTTTCCAACTTCACTGAAGAAAGTATGGCGGTTACCGAGGAATTGTATGCACGTATTGAGCAGACCAATGAATCGGTTAGAAAGACAGAAGATGAGATCAATAAGGTTGTAGGCCTTGTTCAGAACGTAAATGACAAGGTTGGTGCAGGTGAAAAGCTCTCCAAGGATCTCATTAAGAAGACAGGCATAGTTACTCAGGAAGTTGAAGGCAAGCTTGAAGCAAGCCGTGAAAAGATCAACGAGACCAGAACAAACGTTTACGAAGCGGTTGAAAGCCTTGAGACAGTTAAGAAGATCAATGATCTTGCAAGTGCGATCCTTGAGATCACATCTCAGACCAATCTCCTTTCCCTCAACGCTTCCATCGAGGCAGCTCGTGCAGGTGAGGCCGGCAGAGGCTTCGCAGTAGTTGCAAGCGAAATTGCTAAGCTCGCTACAGAGTCTCAGCAGACCGCAGGAAGAATTCAGGACATCGTTGCCGAGAGTAACATCGCGGTTGATAAGGTTAGAAACAGCGTAGAAGCTGTTATGAAGTTCGTACTTGAAGATGTTGAAGGCGAATTCAAGTCCTTCGGTGAGAGCTCCAGAAGCTACGGTACAGACATTGAAACCATCATGCACTCCATCGACGAGATCGGCGGAGCTATGGATAACCTTAAGACATCGGTTGACGACATCGGAACCTACATCCGTGAAGTTTCCAACTGCGCATCCAATAACTACGACGGAGTTAAGCAGATCGTTGATAAGAACGTCGGAACAACAAAGGTTGTTGAAGACATCAACGTCATCATCGATTCCGAGAGAGACAGCGCAGGCAGCCTGAATGATATGGTAGGAAAATTCAAAGTTTGATCACGGTGAACAAAAAACGGATATAAAGACTTGGGAGGAAGCATTCGCTTCCTCCCTTTTGTTTTGCAGTAGGGGCTTTTTTAGAAGGGCATTTTGTGGTAGAATAATCCATAAGTAAAATGCGTTTTAAAACGCGGATAAATCGGAGGATGCCAAATGGCAGATAAGAAGAAAGATTACAATCTTGAGACAGTTACGCTTGAACTTGATAACGGTGAAGAGATCACATGCGATGTTATCTCGATCTTTCCTGTTAATATAAACAACAAGGAGCAGATGTACATCGCACTTTTGGATGAAAATGCAGGAGAGGATGATGACATCTTTCTTTACAGAGCATCAAATCTTGAAAATCCCGATGACATTAAGATAGATAACATTGAAAGCGACGACGAATTTGAGATCGTTGCAGATGCATTTGATGAACTCCTTGACGATGAAGAGTTGAACACTATGCTCGACGATCTGGAGGACGACGAGGAAGAATAAAATGAACCCGGAAAAGCATCCGAACCCACAATTAAAGAGAAATAAAATTTTCAGCCTGGACGGTGACTGGCTTCTCAACGGTAGAAGCATCAAAATCCCTTTTTGTCCGGAATCCAAAGCTTCGGAGTTTAAAGGGGAGATCGGCTATGGTAAAAGAGAAAGCCTTGTATATGAAAAGAGCTTTGTGCTGCCCGAATATATGCACGAAGGAAGCCATACAAGGCTTCTTTTGCATGTAGACGGCGTGGATCAAAGGCATTTGGCTGTTCTTAACGGCAGGGTGATAGGGAGTCGTACGGACGGTTATTTAAAAGCTGTTTATGACATTACAGGTAAGGTGGATCGTGAGAATGAGAATCTTCTTAAAATCCTTGCGGTTGATCCTGTGTCGACAGAACTTCCTTACGGAAAACAAAAACTGAAAAGAGGCGGAATGTGGTACACCCCTTTCAGCGGCATTTGGAAGAGCGTCTGGCTCGAAGCCGTTCCGGAAAAATATATAAAAGATTTTATGGTGGACGCGAACAAAGAAAACATTAAGTTTAAATTTAACTTCTCTGACTTTCAGGGTCAAAGCTTTGAGATCAGGGTGTTTCCGCCTGAATTAAAGAACAGGATCGAGCAGGAAATTGACGAAGAAAAGGAAGAATGTTGGATCATTTCCGGGGAGATCGGAAAGGATGTTCCGGAAAACGGCATTGAGATCAAACTGGCAGGACTCAAGTCCAATCTTGGAAATGATCTTCCGATAAAGGAATGGGATACAAAGGAGCCTTGGCTTTACGACATGGAGATCACTGCAGGTGCAGACGTTCTGCATTCATACTTTGGAATCAGAACCGTAGAAGAGAAAGAGATAGACGGAAAGGTACGGGTTCTTCTTAACGGGAAACCCATATTTCTCCATGGAGTTCTCGATCAGGGCTACTATACTGACGGTCTTTGCAGGCCTGCGGATGAAGCTGAGTACGAGAGAGACATATTGAGGATGAAAGCCTTGGGCTTCAACCTTTTAAGAAAACATGTAAAAACGGAAACAGACCTGTTCTACTACTATTGCGATATTAACGGAATGCTTGTGATGCAGGATTTTGTTAATATGGGTAAATACAGGTATATTATAGACACTGTTCTTCCCACAGTAGGAGTGAAACTGACTGACGACAGGATCAGACATGTGAGCAATTCCGCAAGAAAAAATTTTGAACAGCATGCATTGGGAGTCGTAAAAGAATTGCACAATCACCCGTCTGTCATTGCCTATACGATATTTAATGAGGGCTGGGGGCAGCACCGCGGCGACGATTACTATAAAATGCTGAAGGAATTGGAACCCGACCGTCTGTTTGACACTGCATCGGGCTGGTTTGACGTGAGAAAAACCGATTTTGACAGCAGACACATTTATTTCAGATTAAGAGATATTAAACCCTCAAAAAGATACAAAGGAAAGCCGATATTTATTACAGAATGCGGTGGTTACATGATGGCTGTGAAAGGTCATGTGTTTAATGAAAAGGCTACCTACGGATACGGAAAGTGTCAATCGACGGAAGAACTGACTGACAAGATCGAGGAGTTGTACGATAAAATGATCATACCCGGCATTAAAAACGGTGTTTGCGGATGCATATACACCCAGCTTTCCGATATCGAGGATGAGATTAACGGACTCTACACCTATGACAGAGAGATCTGCAAGGTTGACGAGAAGAGAATGAAGGCGCTTGCCGATCGACTGCAGTCAGTCGAATAGGAGGAAGAGATTTTGCAGATTAAGGATTCATCTTACAAATTGGTGATTTTAACCGCGGGATTGTCTGTGGTCCTTGTTTTGGGCGGATGCAGAAAAACCTGGTCACCCGCAAGAAACACTCCGACACCGACTCCGCCGGTCAGAGTCATAGATTATAATGACCCGAACAATGGAGATAACAAGGACAGTCAGCTTGTTCCGGTTACGACATTGTTCCCGGGCAGATATGGGCAGGAGGGCACTTTGACTCCCACACCTACGCACACCAATACTCCCACACCCACCCCGACTCCTAAGGGAGGAAGCAGCGGACCGGTTTATCCTACTGCCACACCTACACCGAGACCGACGCCCACTCCGACTCCAAAGCCTACTAATACCCCGAGACCAACAAGAGTTCCGCCTACACCTGTAGCACCTACCAACGAGCCGACTGCGACTCCTACACCCGGTAGCGTGGAGTATGAATTGATCAGCGGAACGCCAACTCCGAGAGCCGGTAACTGATACGATGGATGAAGAGAACATTACCGTCACCGTTTCGGTAAGAAACCTGGTAGAGTTCATACTGAGATCGGGAGACATTGACAATACAAGATCGCACACTGATACGGATGCCATGCAGGAAGGTGCCAGGATACACAGAAAGATCCAAAAAAGCATGCCTGAAGGCTACAAAGCAGAGGTGCCTTTAAAAACCGTAAAGATACTTCAAAGAGAGGACAAAAAGGGAACTCTGGCACTGACTGTCGAAGGAAGAGCAGATGGCATATTTAAATTAAATCAAGATGTAATTATTGATGAAATTAAAAGTACGTATCTTTCTTTGGACAGGATCACTGAGGCTGTTCCTGTGCACGAGGCACAGGCAAAATGTTATGCGTGCATTTATGCGTCCGATGAGGAGCTTTCGGAGATCGGTGTGCAGCTGACTTACTGTAACATTGAGAGTGAAGAGATAAAGAGATTTAACAGCACTTTTACTGCGGAAGAACTGAATGAATGGTTTGACGGTGTTGTAAAAGAATACGCCAAATGGCTATATTGGGAAGCGGACTGGAAAAAGATAAGAAACGAAAGCGTTAAAGGTCTTGAATTCCCTTTTCCTTACAGGCCCGGACAGAGAGAACTGGTAGGAAATGTATATAAAACGATTTCAAGAGGAAGGAAGCTTTTTATCGAAGCTCCTACAGGAGTAGGAAAGACTGTTTCCACGGTTTTTCCGTCTGTTTGGAGTGTGGGAGAAGGAAAAGCCTCCAAAATTTTTTATTTAACGGCCAAAACAATAGCCCGAACCGTAGCGGAGGATACCTTTGCACTTTTGGGCACAAAAGGGCTGAAATTCAGATATGTGACACTTACTGCCAAAGAAAAGATCTGTGTTTTGGAAAAACCCGACTGTAATCCCAAAGCTTGCCCCAGAGCCTGTGGCCATGAGGATAGAGTGAATGACTGCGTGTTTGATCTTTTAACACATGAAGAAGAAATAAATCGTGATTTAATTTTAAAATATGCAGAAAAACACAATGTCTGTCCTTTTGAAATGAGCCTGGATGTCAGTCTTTGGGCAGATGCGGTGATCTGCGATTACAATTATGCATTCGATCCGGATGCCTGTTTGAAACGTTTCTTTTCCGAGGACAAAAAGAATGACTTTATATTCCTTATAGATGAGGCACACAATCTTTTGGAACGATCCAGAGAGATGTATAGCGCCGAATTGATCAAGGAAGACTTTTTGACTGTAAAAAAAGAGGTTGCTCCTTTAAACAAGAGACTTGAAAAACAACTTGACCAGTGCAATAAGGCATTGCTTTCGCTGAAAAGGGAATGCGATGATTTTCAGGTATGGGATCTGGCTGATGATCTATATAATAAGATATTAAGAGCATTTTCTGTATTTGAGGATTTTTTGGACAGCACACCCGGAGGCTTTGAAGGAAAAGATGATGCGTTGGATCTTTTCTTTGACATGAGAAGATTTCTGGAAGTCTACGAGGGAATGGATGATGCCTACAGGATCTACACCGATTACACCGAAAAAGGAAACTTCCGCATCAAGCTTCTTTGTATGGAGCCTGCAGCCAAACTGAAAAAGATAATGGGAAACACCAAAGCCTCAATTCTGTTCAGCGCCACGCTTCTTCCGATGAACTACTACAAAGAACAACTGGGCGGAAATGAAGACGATTATGCGATCTATGCGCCATCTCCCTTTTCTGCTGAGAAGAGAGTGATCATGATCGGAAGAGATGTTTCAACAAGATACGTAAGGCGCACTAGGGAAGAGTACCTTAAGGTTGCGAGCTATATAGAGGACTTTGTGAAAGCCAAAAAAGGAAACTATATGGTTTTCTTCAGCTCATATAAAATGATGGAAGACGTGTTGGCGGCTTCCGACAGACTACAAGAGTGGTATGTTGGAAATAAAGAAGAGGCTCTTGATAAGGTTGACGATGAAAAACAGGCTGAAAAAGATAGTTACGATTTAGCTGAAAAAATAGTCGGAAATGACAAATCAGGATTTGACAAAAGTGCTTGCGATGACAAAAAAGTCATTGAAATTATTATCCAAAGACGTGATATGAATGAAAAGGAGAAAGAAGAGTTCCTTGGAGCATTTAAGGAAAAGCCCGATTCTACTCTTGTCGGATTTGCGGTTATGGGAGGTGTTTTTTCGGAAGGGATCGACCTTACGGGAGACAGACTTAACGGAGCCGTGATAGTGGGATGCGGACTGCCTATGGTGGGAAACGAAAAAGAACTCTTTAAATTTTATTTTGATGAAAAATCGGGAACCGGGTTTGAGTACGCTTATCTCTATCCCGGAATGAATAAAGTCATGCAGTCCGCGGGGCGTGTCATCAGAACTGTTGATGACGTGGGGGCGATCCTGCTGCTGGATGAACGTTTTGGAAATTCTCAATACACCGAGCTTTTTCCCAGAGAATGGTTTCCTTACGTTACCGTTAACCTGAACACAATGAAAGAGAGGTTAAAAGATTTCTATGACAGACAATAATACAATATATGCGGGGACCGGCGTTGCCACCGCCGTTATCTGTTTTCTTATTATGTTTAATGCGGAATCCCTGATCTGGCCTTTGATCTTTTGTGCATTGGTGATCGCTGTGGGAACCTGGGCTGTGATAAAAGCGGGAGACGGGCTGGAAGGACTTTTCATTTTTTCGGCGATCAATTTTGCTTATCCCGGAGTCAGACTTCTTTTTGATCTTTCGGCCAAAACCACTTCGGGAATCATTCCTTCTTTAAATGTTTTGGCTGTAATGCTTTCATGGGCGATTCCTTTTGTGTGGTCTGTTATATATGCGCTTTCCGCTCACGATGTCGAGAGAAACGGCTTTGCTGTCTGGTTCAGATCGCAGTCGATCATGATGGGACTTGGATATATTGCCTTCATGATCTTCTGGCTTTTTTATTACAACACTGCTTATCACGAAGAAGGTGCTTCATCTCAGTTGATTCCTTTTGCAACTTTTGCCGGTTATTTGGAAGCGGTCATCATGGGAAATATTTCCTGGAAGGTTCTGGCACTCTATTTTGTTTTTGCCGGAGCGATCTTTATCCCGTTCGGTTTCCTTGTTTCTATTGCGCTTTCGAGATTTAATGTTCTCGTGAGACTGGCGGTTGCCTTGTTTTTTCCGTTGCTCACCGAACTTATTCAGCTCTGGAGCGGTAAAAATTTGTTTGACATTGATGATATAATAATTGGGTTCGTAGGAGGAGCGCTGGGAATACTGATCCACAACATCCTTGATGCCGTTTTTCTTGAGATCTGCGGAAGGAGCTGCACGGGAAAGCCCAAGAGATACTCCTTTGAGTAAGGAAATTCATTAATTAATAAAAGAAAAATTCAAGATGAAAGATGAAGAGAGGTAAATTTAATGCGAATTATCGAAGCGAAAGACTATGCAGACATGAGCCGTAAGGCGGCAAACGTGATCTCTGCGCAGGTTATCCTTGAGCCCCGTTCGGTTTTGGGGCTTGCAACCGGATCAACACCCATCGGAGCCTACAAACAGCTGATCGACTGGTACAATAAGGGGGATATAGATTTCTCCCAGACAAAATCAGTGAATCTCGACGAATACATCGGGCTTGACGGCTCGAATGACCAGAGCTATCGCTATTTTATGAACACCAATTTTTTTGACGGTATCAATATTAAAAAAGAAAACACTTTTGTACCCAACGGTAAAGCTCCCGACATGGAAGCGGAATGCAAGAGATACGATGAACTGATCAAATCCCTCGGTGGTATCGATCTGCAGCTTCTCGGCATCGGACACGACGGACACATAGGGTTCAACGAGCCTGGTGCTGCTTTTGAAAAGACTACGCACATTGTTGAACTTGAAGAAGCAACCATCAAAGCAAATGCCAGATTTTTCGGGTCTGAGGAAAAGGTACCCAAAAAAGCGATAACAATGGGCATCAAATCCATTATGCAGGCTAAAAAGCTTCTTTTGATCGCTAACGGACCGGACAAAAAGGATATTGTGGAAAAGGCTTTACACGGACCCGTTACTCCCATGGTTCCCGCGTCTATCCTGCAGTTCCATCCCAATCTGACGGTGGTTTATTGCTTTAATTAGGTATCGTTTTGTGATGACAGGTTCAACGTTGATTTTCAGGAGTGTCCAAAATGAACATTTTTTATGAAGGAAAGTTCGTAAAAGGAGAATTCGAAACAAAGGACGGAAGGTTTTCTGCCGTCCGTGTGCTCGGAGAAGAAGACCCCAAAGACAAAGACTACGCCGTTCCCGGCTATCTTGACATTCACACCCACGGCAGAAGCGGAGAAGACTTCAGCTTTGTTGACGACCAAAAACTGGAAAAGCTCACGAAAGCATATGCCTGCTGTGGCGTTACATCCGTTTTGGCGACTACGATGACGAATGAGCCGAAGGCTGTGGAGATTTCGATCGAGGCGGCGGGAAGAGCCGCAAGCCGCGAACCGAAGGCGGGTGAAGCAAGAGTCCTGGGCGTTCACATGGAAGGCCCTTTTTTGGGAAAAGACAAAAAGGGAGCCCATGATGAAAATTTCTTGTGGGAATTTGACAAAATTTGGTTAGATAAAATAATAGAAAAAAGTAATAATAGCATCAGGATCATTTCGGTGGATCCCAATCTCAAAGATTCATCCGATTTTATCAGAGAGTACACAAAGCGCGGGATCGTGATCTCTATCGCTCACACGAGCGCAGATTATGAGACTGCTCTTAGGGCTGCGGATGCCGGGGCGGATCACGTGACTCATCTGTTTAATGCTATGAATCCGTTAAACCACAGAGCGCCGGGAGTGATCGGAGCGGCTTTTGACAGGCAGCTTTTTTCTGAGATCATCTGTGACGGGATCCATGTGAAGCCTACGCTGATAAGGATGTGGTTTAAACTCATGGCGGACAGGATGATAATTATTTCGGATTCCATGCAGGCGGCGGGATTAAAAGACGGCAAGTACTCTTTGGGAGGACTTGATGTTTTCGTGAAGGACGGGAAAGCCGTTCAGGAGAATGGAACCATCGCCGGATCGGTAACAGACGTCGGGACCGAAGTGAGAAATGTGATCAATTACGGCGTGAGCCGTGAAGAGGCTGTTCTGGCCGCTACCTTTAATGCTGCGCGTTCCATAGGAGCATCTGATAAGGTGGGCAGGATAGCAAAAGGCTGTGCAGCGGATTACCTCATTACGGATGAGGGTCTGAATATAAAGAATGTTATTATTAACGGGAGGACAATTTAATGTATTATTTAGGTGTGGATCTCGGAACATCTTCCATAAAGCTTGTTGTAATGGATGAAAAGGGTGCTATTCAGGCAACTGCGGGAGCAGAGTACGGGCTCAGCTTTCCGAAGCCCGGCTGGTCGGAGCAGAGCCCCGCAGACTGGGTTAAGGGAATGAAGGAGAGCTTTAAGAAACTTTCCGAAAAGATCGATCTGAAAAAGGTAAAGGGCATCAGCTTCGGCGGACAGATGCACGGACTTGTTATCCTGGATGAAAAGGACAATGTCATCAGACCCGCTATCCTTTGGAACGACGGAAGAACCCAGAAGGAATGTGATTATCTCAACAAGACTGTCGGAAGAGAAAAGATCTCTTCTTACACTGCAAACATGGCTCTTACAGGCTTTACAGCACCCAAGATCCTTTGGGTAAAGGAAAATGAGCCCGAGAACTTTAAAAAGATCTGCAAGATCATGCTTCCCAAGGACTATCTTGCTTATGTTCTTACAGGCGTTCATTGCACGGATTACTCCGATGCGTCCGGAATGCTTCTTCTTGACGTAAAGAACAAGTGCTGGTCCAAGGAGATGATGGAACTTTGCGATGTTAAGGAAAATCAGCTTGCAAAGCTCTATGAAAGCTATGATGTTGTAGGAACCGTTAAGGCTGACATGGCAGCAGAGCTGGGACTCGGAGCTGACGTTAAGGTTACGGCAGGTGCGGGAGACAATGCTGCAGGTGCTATCGGAACAGGTACCGTCAAGAACGGAATGACGATCGTTTCCCTCGGAACCAGCGGAACCGTATTCACAGCAAGTGACAAGTTCGCTGTGGATGACAAGAACGCTCTTCACATGTTTGCTCATGCAAACGGAAAGTATCATCTTATGGGATGCATGCTTTCAGCGGCCTCTTCAAATAAATGGTGGATGGATGAGATCATCGGAACGAAGGATTACGCAGGCGAGCAGAAGAAGATCGGTGCACTCGGTGAAAACCACGTTTACTATCTGCCTTATCTTATGGGCGAGCGTACACCTCACAACAATCCCAATGCAAGAGGAAGCTTTGTGGGTATGACAATGGACACAACACGTTCAGACATGACACTTGCCGTTCTTGAAGGCGTTACTTTCGCACTTCGTGATTCCCTTGAGATCGCTCGTTCTCTCGGCGTTAAGATCGACACCATCCGTGCTACGGGCGGCGGTGCAAAGAGCCCTCTTTGGAGACAGCTCCTTGCAAACATCATGAACGTTAACGTTGAGATCATGAACAGCGAAGAAGGTCCCGGATACGGTGCTGCGATCCTTGCTGCTGTAGGCTGCGGAGAGTACGCAAGCGTTGAAGAAGCTACCGATAAGATCGTAAAGGTTTCCGAAAAGCTTTCTCCCGATGCGGATCTGGTTAAGAAGTACGAAGTTAAGTACAACGTTTGGAAGAAGATCTATCCCGCACTCAAGGATGTTTTTGACGATGTTGCGACAAAGTGATGCGGAGATCGCTGAACAAACGACAGAAATGAATTTAAACAATCTCTAAATTTAAGGGCGGATTTGTTCCGCCCTTATGTTATACTTTACGATACAACTATCATTAAAGTGAGGTTTACACATGAACACCAAGAACCCGGAAAAAATTTACAGGATCCATATGGGGCCCGCAAAGTACTCACTTGATCTCTGCGACGGAAGCGAGAGAGGAGAGTACGTTAATCAGGACTACATTCTTCATGCGCTCGGAAGGCCGCACAGAGCTATCAATCTTATGTATTGTTATTACCCGAATGATGAAGGCTGGCCCGAGAGAGCAAGCGTGGCTTTTAAAGACAAGAAGGTTGGCTTTGCATGGGATTATCCTTACGATGACTATTTTCCCTACGGCGGAGGTCTGAAAGGAAATAAGGATGCGGACGTTTTTAAACAGATAAAAGAGATCCGCCGCCACGGGATGGATGTTATTTTGACACTTACCATCGATCCTAAAGTGAGTGACGAGCATCTTCGTGCCATCGGCCGTGATTTAAGGAAGTTCGGAAGAATGGAACTTCGCATAAATCATGAAGCAACAGGAAACTGGTTTTCTTTTACGAAAAGGGCGACCTACAAGGAAATCGGCGAGTTCTTCTGTCATGCATCCAAGCTCATCAAAGAGGAAGCACCGAATGTCAAGACAATTACATGCGTTGGCGGTATAGAAGATCTGAAGAGCAATACCATCACCATGGAAGAAGAGTTTAAGAATACGATCTTTGAAGCAGACATATGGTCCGTGGATAAATATCTGGCTCTTCACTGGGGATGGCCTTACGATGTAGCTGAAAAAGGCGGAAAGAGTTTTGCCAGATACCCGGTTTCGGAAGTGTATGAAAAGACAAAAAGAAGCTGGAAGCGTTATACGGAACTTAACAACGGAAAGTCCAAACCTTTTGTAATGGCTGAGCTTAATGCGGATGCAGATGTTACGGGACCTTACGACCAGATCAAAATGATGAAAGAATTCATCGGAATGCTAAAAAAAGATCCGGATGACTGGTTTAAGGGCTTTACATTCTATCAGTTCAGGGACAGGGGGAGACTGGGACTGGAAACGGAGGACCCCAACGATAAGTTTGTGGGCGTCCGCCAGCCTGTAATGGATTATTACATCGATCTTATCAATGAACCTGAGTTCATGCCTGTGATCACCAAAGGTAAGTCTGTTAAAAAGAATGAAGAAGTGAATCTTCGTTTCGGAGCATCGGATGATGCGGAAGGAATTGCAATGGAGTTCACGGTACCTAAGAATCCGGTATTCTTCGAAGCTTATTTTGAAGATGAGGCATCGGATTATAACCTTATGATGGAGGTTAACGGCCAGTGGTTCTACAAAGCACCGGGAACAAAGTGTGTGGACATGATGGAGGCTTTTTATAAGAAAAAGCTAAAAGGAGAAACAACGCTTCAGGTGAAGCTTTTTGCACCGCCCGCTACGGGAGAGAATGAGGACGACATTTTGAATTACAATAAGGTGATCAAAACGCTTCCCAAGTTTCGCATAGAGTGTGAGCCTGTTGTTAAAAGAAAAAGATAAAAAATCCCCCCGATATTTATCAGGGGTAAAACCTTGGCCGCCGGGAATCCGGCGGCCTTTGTCTTATGTTAACCCCGAAGATTCTAATATCCTTCGGGCTCGATCAATCCGTAAGTGTCACCTTTACGCTTGTAAACCACATTAATTTCATTGGTTTCCGCATTTCTGAAAACGAAGAAATTGTGATTTAAGAGTTCCATCTGTACACAAGCCTCTTCAACATCCATGGGCTTAATGTCAAATCTTTTGGTCCTTACTATCTTGATCTCGTCATCCGCTGAGTCGTCTTCTTCGGTAAAAGCAGCTGCGAAATTGGCTGCGCTTTGTTTCTTATCAATTAGCTTTTTTCTGTACCTCCTGAGTTGTCTTTCGATGATGTCTTCAATCATGTCGATGGAAGCGTACATGTCTTCGCTTTCTTCTTCGGCGTGGATCGTGGTACCTTTAAGAGGAATTGTAACTTCGACCTTCTGCTTGCCGCCTTGGACGCTGAAGGTTACATGGACTTCGGTCTCGGGTTTGAAATAGTGTTCAAGCTTGCCCAGCTTTTCCTCCACCATGTTCTTCATGCCTTTGGTTACTTCAATGTTTTTGCCATACGTGTAAATGCGCATACAATCACTCCCTTTATTTAGTTGATTGGCTGAAACCTGTGAGGTTTTAACCTGGTTTTATGATAGCATATGCCCTCTTTTTTTTCAACTGTTGCAAGCCAAGTTTACAGAAATTTTATTGAGAGTATTTGGAATTTTCTGAAAAAATATGTGTCAAGAAGAAATACTAATAAATGCTCCTGATTTGAACTTTTCGTTAATATTTACAAGGAAAATTTTGTATTATTTTGGTGTAGAATTATTCCACTTTGATAGTATAATCGGTGGAAAATGTGGATAACTTTGCGAATAACTCACTTTTAAGGCTAAAAACAGCCGATTTTCCTGTGGATAACTTTTGCGCAAATTTGCGCAAAAAATCCATTCTACATGCTAAGAAGAAGCTTTTTTGTGAAAAATGCACAAAGGTTTTAAAAGTCAAGATGAAAATTTCAAATTTAAAAATTTCGAAAACAGACCAATATTGTCGGAGAGATAGCCAATTCACAATATGTTAAATTTTATCTTATTGATAAGGGTGGCGCAAAATGTTATAATAAAGGATACTTTTGGGGTATTGTACCTTATTGGGGACAAAAGCCTACCATTTATCGGAGGAACATAAATTGAGTATTGTAACAAAAATATTCGGGACTCACAGTGAAAGAGAACTGAAAAAGATTGCTCCCATCGCCGACAAGGTAATGGCTCTCGATGCAGAGATGGCTGCACTTACGGATGAGCAACTCAGGGGAAAGACAGAAGAGTTCAGAAAGAGACTTAAAAACGGAGAAACACTTGACGATCTCCTTGTGGAAGCATATGCAGTAGTGCGTGAAGCTGCCGGAAGAACGTTGGGTATGAAGCACTTCAGAGTGCAGATCATAGGTGGTATCATTCTTCATCAGGGACGTATCGCCGAACTTAAAACAGGTGAAGGAAAAACCCTTATGGCCACACTTCCTTCCTACCTCAATGCATTGGAAGGAAAAGGCGTTCATGTTGTAACATGCAACGATTACCTTGCTCATCGTGATGCAGAGTGGATGGGACAGGTTCATCGATTCCTCGGACTGACAGTCGGATGCATTTTGAACAGTTTAACAAATGAAGAGAGAAGAGAAGCATATAACTGCGATATTACATATGCTACCAATAACGAACTCGGATTTGATTATCTTCGTGACAACATGGTGCTTTACAAGGAGCAGCTTGTTATGCGCGGACTGCCCTACGCCATCATCGATGAAGTAGACTCCATCCTTATCGATGAAGCCAGAACGCCTCTCATCATTTCCGGACAGAGCGGAAAATCCACCAAGCTTTACGAGGCTTGCGACATTCTCGCCTGCCAGCTGAAGAAAGGAACGGAAAAGGAACTCTCCAAGATGGACATCATCATGGGTGAAGAGAGTCAGGAATCCGGAGACTTCGTTGTAAATGAAAAGGATAAGAACGTAAACCTTACCGAAGAAGGTGTCAGAAAGGTTGAGCAGTTCTTTAAGATAGAGAATCTGGCCGATCCCGAAAACCTCGAGATCCAGCACAACATTATTCTTGCACTCAGAGCTCACAACCTTATGTTCAGAGACAAGGATTATGTTGTTAAGGATGATGAGGTTCTGATCGTTGATGACTTTACGGGACGTATTCTGCCCGGACGCCGTTATTCCGACGGCCTTCATCAGGCCATTGAAGCGAAGGAACATGTAAAGATCAAGAGAGAATCTCAGACTCTTGCAACGATCACTTTCCAGAACTTCTTTAATAAGTACGAAAAGAAAGCCGGCATGACAGGTACCGCCCTCACAGAGGAACAGGAATTCCGTGAGATTTACGGAATGGACGTTGTGGAAGTTCCCACAAATGTTCCCGTAAGACGTGTGGATCATGAAGATGCCGTTTACAAGACAAAGAGAGAAAAATTGAATGCAATTGCCGATGTCGTTGCAAAAGCTCATTCTATCGGACAGCCGGTGCTGGTAGGTACGGTTACCATCGAGTCTTCCGAAGAAGTCAGCGAGTATCTGCGTCGCAGAGGCATTCCTCATAAAGTTTTGAACGCCAAGTTCCATGAGCTTGAGGCAGAGATCATCGCGGATGCAGGTCAGAAGGGTGCTGTTACCATCGCCACAAACATGGCAGGACGTGGTACCGACATTAAGCTCGGCGAAGGCGTTGTTGAACTGGGCGGTCTTAAGATCATAGGTACGGAAAGACATGAATCCAGACGTATCGACAACCAGTTGAGAGGACGTGCGGGACGTCAGGGTGATCCCGGTGATTCCAGGTTCTACATTTCACTTGAAGACGATCTTTTAAGACTCTTCGGTGCTGAAAATCTGATGAACATCTTTAATTCCCTCGGTTTCCCCGAGGGCGAAGAGCTTCATCACAAGATGCTCTCCAATGCGATCGAAAGAGCGCAGAAGAAGATAGAAGGAAACAACTTCGGCATCAGAAAGAATCTTCTGGAGTACGACCGTGTCAACAATGAGCAGCGTGAGGTAATCTACGCCGAGCGTCGTAAAGTGCTTGACGGCGAGAACATGCGCAACTCCATTGTCAAGATGATATATGATGTGGTTGAAGGAAGCGTGGATACATGCATCGGAGAAGACAGACTTCCCGAGGAATGGGATATCCCCGAGCTTAACAACCTTCTCCTTCCCATCATCCCCATGGAGACCATAAAGCTTACCGATGAGGAGATGAAGCACTTCACTAAGAAGGAACTCAAGCAGAGTCTCAAGGAAAAGGCTTTAAGACTCTATGAATCCAAGGAAGCCGAATTCCCCGAGAAGGAGCAGTTCCGTGAAGTAGAGCGTGTCGTTCTCCTTAAGGTCATT
Source organism: Lachnospiraceae bacterium (assembly GCA_024691875.1). GTDB lineage: Bacteria > Bacillota > Clostridia > Lachnospirales > Lachnospiraceae > RGIG3528. Next base: position 56,147 of record JAILNG010000014.1, read on the forward strand.
GACCGTAAATGGATGGATCACATCGATGACATGGCTCAGCTCCAGCAAGGCATACATCTTCAGTCCTATGGACAGAAGAATCCCGTTCAGGAGTACAAGATGCAGGGCTACGACATGTTTGACGACATGGAAGCCGCAATCTCCGAAGATACAGTAAAGATCCTTATGCACATCAAGGTTGAACAGAAGGTTGAACGTGAAGAGGTTGCAAAGATCACCGGAACAAATAAGGATGATTCCGCTTTGAAGCAGCCCGTACGCCGTGCTACAAAGAAAGTAATGCCCAACGATCCCTGCCCTTGCGGATCCGGCAAAAAGTACAAATTCTGCTGCGGTAAGTGATCCGCGGCATCAAAATAAAATTTTTAAAAGGTGGTGACGACTGGTGGTAGAACTTGATCAGATCAAGACAGAACTTAATACTTATGAAAAACCTTTAGTCGAAGTGGGGGATTCACTTTGACCTCGCCAATAAGCGGGAGAAGATCCAGGAAATAGAAAACATTATGAATGAGCCCAATTTTTGGGATTCCGCGGAGAAATCCCAGGAATACGTTAAGGAGCTCAATCAGTTAAAGAACATCGTCGGAGAGTACGAAGACTTAAAGAAGGAATTTGAGGACGTTGAACTCTTCCTTGAGATGGGCTACGAAGAAAACGATCCGGCCTTTGTGCCTGAGGTACAGGAGGCTTTGGACAAATTTAAAGAGCACCTGGAAGCCATGCGTCTTTCGACAATGCTTTCTGGCGAATACGATCACAATGACGCTATTCTCACTCTCCATGCGGGAGCGGGCGGAACGGAAAGCTGTGACTGGGCGTCAATGCTGTGCAGAATGTATATGCGTTGGGCTGAGAAACACGGATTTGCGGTAGCAATGCTCGACTTCCTTGACGGAGATGAAGCGGGATACAAGTCGGTAACTTTGGAGATCAAGGGTGAGAATGCCTACGGCTATTTGAAGAGCGAAAAAGGCATACATCGTCTGGTCCGCATCTCGCCTTTCAATGCAGCGGGTAAGCGCCAGACCTCCTTTGTGTCCTGTGATGTAATGCCTGACATTGAGGAAAACATCGACATCGAGATAAATGATGCTGATATCAGGATCGACACCTATCACTCCAGCGGTGCCGGCGGTCAGCATATCAACAAGACTTCTTCTGCCATCAGAATTACGCACTTCCCTACGGGAATCGTGGTTCAGTGCCAGAACGAAAGATCACAGTTCCAGAACAAGGACAAGGCTATGCAGATGCTGAAAGCCAAGCTCTATCTTCTTGAAAAGGAGAAGAACGAAGCAAAAACATCAGGCATACGAGGAGAGGTCCGTGACATCAATTTCGGAAGTCAGATCAGATCCTATGTTTTACAGCCTTATACGCTTGTTAAAGACCACAGGACTAACGCAGAAGTGGGAAATGCAGGCAATGTTTTGGACGGCTATCTGGATCCTTTCATTACCGCTTATCTTAAGTGGAATGCAACGGGACAGAAGTCAGGCGAGGACTCGGATATCGAATAAAACCCTGTGCCCGAGGGTTAAAGCAGGGCACTTCTTGCGGCCGCCGCAATGAAGACGGAGATAAAAGGAAAATGAAGACAAAAGAAGAGATCAAAAAGGCTATCGGGGAGGGAAAGACCTTCCTTGGAATCGAACTCGGTTCCACAAGGATCAAGGGCGTACTTGTCGGTGAAGACTTTGCGCCCATCGCATCAGGTGATCACACCTGGGAAAACAAACTTGTAGACGGCATCTGGACCTACTCGATCGAAGAGATCAAAGAAGGCTTAAGAGCCTGTTACAGAAGCCTCGCAGAGAACGTAAAGCGTGAATACGGCGAGGAACTAACCGACATTTCGTCCATCGGCATCAGTGCAATGATGCACGGCTACATGCCCTTTAATGAAAAGGGAGAGATACTGGTTCCGTTCAGGACCTGGAGAAACACGATCACGGGAGAAGCTGCCGATGAACTCACAGAGCTTTTTGGCTTCAACATCCCCCAGAGATGGAGTATTGCTCATCTTTATCAGGCTATCTTGAATAAGGAGCCTCATGTTAAGGAAATTAAGTATCTGACCACTCTTGAAGGCTACGTTCATTGGATGCTGACAGGACAAAAGGTCCTTGGTATCGGTGACTGCGCAGGCATGTTCCCCATTGACGGCAACACAAAGAATTACAATGCCGTCATGGTTGAAAAATTCGATAAGCTCATTCAGAGCAAAGGCATTGATTTAAAACTTAAGGACATCCTTCCCAAGGTTCTTCTTGCGGGAGAAGAAGCCGGCTGCCTCACGGAAGAGGGTGCAAGGTTTTTGGATCCTACAGGTAAACTGAAAGCCGGGATCAGACTTTGCCCTCCGGAGGGAGATGCAGGAACCGGTATGGTTGCCACAAATTCCGTGGGGGCCAGAACATGTAATGTTTCCGCAGGAACCAGCTGCTTTGCGATGGTTGTTTTGGAGAAGGATCTTAAGAAACTTCACAGAGAGATCGATATGGTTACCACTCCCGACGGACTTCCCGTGGCTATGGTTCATTGCAACAACTGTACTTCGGATCTCAATGCTTGGATCAATCTTTTTGAAGAAAATCTCAAGCTGTTCGGTCTTGAGGTTGACAAAAACACAATATATGAAAAGCTCTACACTCTTGCTCTTAAGGGTGACAAGGATTGCGGCGGTTTAATGAGTTTTCCTTATTTTTCGGGCGAGCATGTGACTCATCTGAACGAAGGCAGACCCATGTTCTTACGTAAACCCGATGCAGCCTTTAATCTGGCAAATTTCATGAGATGCCATCTGATCTCTTCACTGGGCGTTTTGAAGCTGGGTATGGAGATCCTTAATAAGGAAGAAAATGTTAAGGTTGACAGTGTCATGGGACACGGCGGCCTTTTCAAGACAAAGGGCGTAGGTCAGGGAATTCTGGCTGCGATCACCGAGTCTCCCGTTACCTGCATGGAAACCGCAGGAGAAGGAGGAGCATGGGGCGCGGCTCTTTTGGCTGCCTTCAGTGTCCTCGGCAACGGAGCTTCATTACCGGAATTCCTTAACAAGAAAGTCTTTGCAGATGCAAAGGGCAGCACAATGCAGCCTGATGCGGCTGATGTTAAAGGCGTTGAGGGATTCATGGAGCTTTACAGAGAATGGCTTTCGGCAGAAAAAGCAGCCGTTGGTGCAGAGGGGAGATAAAATATGGGCTTATTAAATGAAGTTAAAGGCGTTTTAAGTCTTGAAAAATTAAAAGATATTGTATACGAAGCAAATATGGAACTTCCCAAGAGAGGACTGGTTACTTACACCTGGGGAAATGTCAGCGGGATCGACAGAAAGGCCGGACTTATTGTAATTAAACCCAGCGGTGTTGATTACGACAAGATGAAGGCTGATGACATGGTTGTGCTCGATCTTGAAGGAAATGTGGTTGAAGGTCATTACAGACCTTCATCGGACACTCCCACCCACATTGAGCTGTACAAGGCTTTTCCCGAGATCGGCGGAATAGTTCACACTCATTCTCCCTGGGCTACAAGCTGGGCTCAGGCCGCACGCTCGATACCTTGCTACGGAACCACTCATGCAGACTACTTTTATGGTCCCATTCCCTGCGTAAGGAATCTTACAAAGGAAGAGATAGACACCGGTTACGAAAAACACACGGGTACGTCTATCATTGAAGCATTTGAAGGTAGGAATCCCATGTTTTGCCCCGGTTGCATCTGTGCAAATCACGGCCCTTTCACCTGGGGGAAGGATCCGAATGAGGCTGTGCACAACGCAGTTGTTTTGGAAGAAGTGGCAAAGATGGCTGCCAGAGCCGAGGCTTTAAATCCTAACATTAAAGAAACACCTCAGGCAATGCAGGATAAACATTTTAACAGAAAACACGGTCCAAACGCATATTACGGACAGAATTAGTCGGACCTGTGCGGCTTTAAGAGGGAAAAGCAGTTTTAAAGTCGATTACGAGGAAACCGCACAATGGTTAAACAGATAACTAATAAAAAGATCATACTGGTCGGTATCGTGGCCTTCATCGCAATGCTTATCGGATGGAGCGTTATTTACATTATGCGCGGCGTCAGGGCGACAGATGGAATTTCCATGGACAGCGGTTGGACGCTGTGTTTAAACGACAAAAGGGTTGAAAATGTCGACATTTCCACCTACACGGTATCCAATCTTAAACGTCTGGATTCGATAGAGATCTCGCGACTTGTCACCGAGGATCTTCAAAGGGGTTATACAGCTCAGGTGAGGAGTCAGTATTGTTCGGTGGAAGTTTTTGTTAACGACGATATGATCTTTTCTTACGGAACTTCCGAAGTGATGAAAAATAGGTTTTTGGGAAGCGGTTATTGTTTTGTTGAACTTCCGGATGATATTCAGGGTAAGGTACTTAAGATCAGATTTATAATTAATGAAAGAAATGCAATCACCGACATCGGACGGATCACGCTTGAACCCACATCCGATGCCATGAGAGTTTTTGCTAACAAGAATGCTACAAGTGTTTATCTTAATGCATTTGTTTTGGTTTTCGGACTGGTTCTGGTTGCCATCGGCCTTTCTGTAAGAGCTAACGGAAGAGACTATCTGAGCCTTATTTTGATCGGAGTTTTTTCTGCAATGATCGGACATTGGTCAAATTGTCAGGGAAAGATCTACCAGATTTTCTCCGATTCGCTGATAAAACTTTCGACACAGGAATTTCTTTGCCTCTACACCGCTCCGATCCCTTTGGCGGTATTCATATGGCGTAAGGTAAAGGAAGAAGGCGGCTGGAGAGAAATGGTATTAAGAGTCACAACGATAGTCTTTACAGCCTTTGATGTTTTGGCGGTCTTTCTTCACTTCACCAACATAGTAAGATTTCCGCAGATCCTTTTGACTTATCATGTTCTCGGAGCTATCGGTATCATTGCGATCTCTGTGGCGGGGATCTTTAAGATCAGAAAGGAAAAAACATCGGACAAGATCGTGATACTTGCTTTTGCTGAAATTGCTTTGGCCGCATTCATGGATCTGATACGTTTGAATGTGCAAAGAGTTTTTCTTCCCAGTAAGGACAATATTGTAGAAGTCAGTTTACTGCCTATGGGAGCCATCCTGCTGGTAACGATGCTGACGGCCAGCTATCTGTTCTCACTTTATGAAAAGGTGCTTTCTCATGCCGAGAGAGATGCTCTCACAAAGCTGGCCTATCATGATCCGCTTACGGGCATATACAATCGTGCCAAAGCAAATGAAAGGTTTAAAGAGCTGGAGGCGAAAGACAGTGTATATGCACTGGTGAACTTTGATGTTAACGGACTTAAGTACGTTAATGATAATTTTGGTCATGACGAGGGAGATGTTCTCTTAAAGAAAGTGGCAGAGCTTATTGAAAAGAATTTCAATGAGATCGGAACAGGTTATCGCATGAGCGGTGACGAGTTCCTTTGCGTGATCGATCCCGCCGGGATCTTTACGGTCAAGCAGGCTGCGGACAGATTTAAGAAGGATCTCAAGGAAGCCTCCAAAAACAGCAAGTACGTTCTTTCGGTATCCTACGGTATAGCATACAAAAACATCAACGATGATAAGAGCGTTCAGGAGGTCTACTCGGAGGCCGACGAGAAAATGTATGCAATGAAGGCACGCAGCAAACACTCAAGACAGGCGCTCGAAGAGGAAGGAAAAAATAAGCAGAGGGACCAAGGGTAGTTGTGTTAATTAAGGAATAGGTGGTATATGTTCTGGACATCGTTACAATTGTTTATAGGTTTTGTGTATGTGATAGCCTGGTTTTACTACATCGAGATTATTCGAGTGGATTCGAGTATCGGTGGTAAAAAAATGATGGCATCCATGCTTTTGATCATGGCGCTGGGATGCTTTTTCGAATACCTCCCTTGGGTTGTTTCCGATGAGGCAGTTCAATCTTATTTTGTGAGCAGGGTCGTTGTGGGGACCATAAACAGGTTTCATATAATCGGATTTTTATTTACGGCAACTTTCTATGGTATGGCGATCTATGCGGATAAATTTCTGAATGCCGAAAACAAGACCATAGGGAAGCTTCATTCCTTTGTGGAAGTTGTGATAATCGAGTTTGGATTTTGGGTTGTGGGCTATGTAATGGCTTATTGGATCGAAAAAGCGGGAATCGACTATCCTTTGGAAGGTCACATTGATCTTTACAGCTTCTGTCTTACTGCAGCATTCCTTGTAGCTTTTTGGGTTAACGGTCTGATCTTTATGAAAAGAGAGCCGTACATTATAAATCGTTACCTTTTCGTGCTGATCTACCAAACCTTGCTTACAGCCATTTGTCTGATCACAAAAGAAGTGTTCCTGCCCACATTTTCTAACCTCATGGTCGGTCTGACCATCATCTGGGGTTACATAGATATGAGCAAGTTAAGGAAATACAATCCTCTCGAACTTAAGGGAGAGGGGTATTTCAAAACCAGATTGCACAAGCTTTATTCAAGGCATATACCTTTTTACAGCGTTACCTTGTGCCTGGACAGCACTCCGTTTGAAAATGAGCCTCCTTATGTCCGTGCACTTGCAATGTTTGAGAGCAGCATAAGAAGCATGGGAACCATCATTAAGGATGCGGACGATTTCCTTTTTAAGAATGAGGATAATTGCATTACTGCATTGATACCCATAAAGAATAAAACAAGAGATCTGAAAAAGATCATAGATCTGACCTCAAAGTGGAACATAGACAAGTACGTGAGGGCGAACATTCAATCCAAGATCCTGGTGATCGAATGCCCTGAACAGATCCATCTGGAAAGCGTCTACGAAAACATCGTTAAACTGTTCTGCAAGAGAGAGCTCAACAGAGACCTGGAATATGGCCTGACCTATTTCTACAATTCAGAAATGAAGAATAAATACATGGGATATATGGCCATTGAAAAAGCATTGGAGCAGCTTTGCGATGATGAAAACTTTGATGTCTACTATCAGCCGATATATTCAACGGAAGAAGGCTACTGCTCAAGTGTTGAAGCACTGGCCAGGTTCCCGAAACTCGATAAGGGATTTTTTGAGAGACTGGAAAAGAATTACGGAAGCGATGTATGCGCCCTTGTAAGAAATGAATCTCAACCGGATCCCAACAACGGCAATCTGAGAATCTTGAGGGCGGCAGCAGAAGATTTTATCAGGATGGCGGAGAACAAAAAACTGATCTACGAGATCGGAAAAACGGTTTACAGAAAAGCCTGCGAATTCTTTGTCAGGAACGATCTGAACAAGAAATACGGAATTCATTACATAGAGATCAATCTGTCCCTGAAACAGTGCGAAGAGACCACTCTTGCACGGGACTTCATAAGGATAGCCGCAGAACACGGTTTGATGTCGAATTTCATTAACTTTGAAATTACGGAAGGCATCGCAAAAACCAAATCCATTATGGTAAACGACAACCTTGAAAAACTCCGGAATGCACGATTCAGTTTTTCCATGGATGACTTCGGAACAGGTTATTCAAATCTCATCGGTATCGTTGATGACAAGTACAGTATCATAAAGATCGATAAGAGCATTTTGGATAATTGCTTTGAAGAAACGGATAATGTGCGTAAGCATACATTGATCTCGCCCCAGGAGAGAGAACAGACGATGAAACTCCTTAGGGCGGTCATAAAGATGATACGGGGACAGGAAAAGAAGATTGTTTTTGAAGGCGTTTGCGATAAAACAAGGAAAGACACTTTGGACAGCTTCGGTGGAGGGCTTTATCAGGGATTTTACTTTTCTGAACCTCTTTGCGGAGAGCGGTATCTGGAGTATCTCACCAACATCGGAGGAAGATGCGGTACTGCTGACAACAGCAAGATCGACGGAGCAGAATATAAAAATGTGATATAGGAAAAATGGCCGATCCTTTTAGGGGAGCGGCCATTTTTATAGGGGGTTTCTTACGTTTTGGCTTATTTGATTCGCTTAAACACAGGCATATATTCAATGGGCGCTTTGACCTTAACGGTCTTTCCGCCTTCATACACTGTGTTATCGCTTGTGAGCTGCCACTTGCCTGCGGGAAGATAAACTTCACGTTCGAAGCAGTTCAGCTTAAAGATGGGAGCGCAGAGGTACTCGCTTCCAAACATATATTGATCCTCAAGTTCCCAGCATTTTGCATCTTCGGGGAACTCGTAAAACATCGTTCTGATAAGAGGAGAGCCGTTTTCGGAAGCTTCTTTGTAAAGACTCTTAATGTAATCATGCATTTCGATCCTTATGTCGTAGTAGTGGCGCATGATCTTATAATTCTCTTCACCGTAGCTCCAAAGTTCATTGGGCTGACCTGTGTGGAGGTAACCGCCGCCCCAGTCTCTGTCGTCAAGAGGCGGGATGTTGTAAGGACCGCGATCTCCATGCATCCTGAGAACTGCGGAGTAAACAGCAAATTGATACCAGCGGATCAGAAGCTGACGGAAATCGGGATCGTTCACATCGTCTGTCATGAATCCGCCTATGTCGGTGGTCCACCAGGCTATGCCCGCAAGGCCCATGTTGAGGCCTGCTTTAAGCTGAGTAGCAAAGGATTCAAAGGTTGAGGGGATGTCTCCGGACCAAACCACGTTACCGTACTTCTGGCTGCCTGCCCAGGCGCAGCGAAGGAGATTGACAGCTTCGCCGTTCTGAACGGTTTTCATGTTGTCGTAGAACACTCTGCTGTACATCTGAGGATACATGTTGCTGACCTCGAGAGCGGGAGCGTCGTAGTAACGGAAATTTTCAAAATCGTAAACGCCCAGATCCGGCTCGGAGTTATCCAGCCAGAAAGCGTCTATGCCATAATCATAATAATTTTCTTTGCATTTTTCCCAAACATATTTGGCTGTTTCGGGATTGAAGGGATCGATCTCCACGCAGTCGCCCTGATAATCGTAGGTCTGTGCGGCTCCGCGCTCTGTCTTCATGAGAAGGCCGCGTTCTGTCATGGGACCGAAGTTTTCACTCTTTCTGTCAACCGAGGGCCAAACAGAAACGATGACTTTGATGCCCATTGAATGAAGCTCATCCACCATTGCCTTGGGATCAGGCCAGTACTTCTTGTCAAATTTCCAGTCGCCCTGAACTGTCCAATGGAAGAAATCAATGACGATCTGATCGATCTTTATGCCTTCTGCTTTGTATCTTCTTGCGACTTCCAAAACTTCGTCCTGAGTTCGGTAGCGAAGCTTACACTGCCAAAGCCCCATGAGACTTTCGGGAAACATGGGAGAGTGGCCCGAAACCGCTGTATAATTTGCTTCTATCTTCTTGGGATCCTCATCTGCGGTGATCCAGTAATCCATTTCCTTTGTGGCTCTTGCAACCCAACGGGTGATGTTCTTTCCGAAGGTCACTTCACCAACGCCGGGATTGTTCCAGAGCATTCCGTAGCCAAGAGAGGAGATCAGAAAAGGAACAGAGGCTTGAGAATTTCTCTGAGCAAGCTCAAGAGTGCAATTCTTAAGATCCATGTAGGGCTGCTGATACTGACCCATACCGAAGATCTTTTCGCCGTCGTTACTTTCGAAACGGAGATCAAGGCTGTATTCCGAGCCTCCGATAACTCCCTTCCATTCACGGTTTACGGTTTTAAGACAGCGGCTTTCTTTTGAGATCGTACCGCCGTAACTGTGGAAGTCTTCTCTTAAGATCAGTTTTCCGTCTCTGTAAAAGGAGATTATGCCTACGAAATTGACTGTGGCTTTGATGCGACCGTTGGTGATCTCACCGACTTCGTGCCATTCGGGATTGCTTCCGTCGCCGCACCATTCGGTGAGCTTTCCGATCTTCACATCGCCTTTTGTAACAGCGGGCTTTTCCGTAAGTGCCCAGTCACGGCCTGTGAATTTCGGAAACATCGTAGCTCTGACTCTGAGTGCATTGTCTCCCCAGGCTTCGATTCTGACGGTTTCGCCCTTTGTTTTAAAAACAAGTGCACCGTTATCATTGATGAATAGCATAAAATCCTCCTTAAAGTGGAATGAAAGGTTTGTTCTTTCGCGGATTATAGCACATTTGGTTCTTGTATTTTACAGACTGTTTTCGACACATTTACAATTGAAAATTTTCTATTTCAGCATCTTTGCGATGTACTGACCTGTGTAGGATTCCTTGACTTTTGCGACTTTCTCGGGAGTTCCTTTTGCAACTACCGTACCGCCGCGATCTCCGCCCTCGGGACCCATATCGATGATGTAGTCCGCGCATTTGATCACATCAAGATTGTGTTCGA
>JAILNG010000019.1 GCA_024691875.1 Lachnospiraceae bacterium
TGAAAAAAGAATGATCGTTAAAAACGGACACCTCATTGACCCGACAGCGGGTTTCGATGGGGTGTATAATCTGTTCTTAAAAGACGGTGAAGTGGTTGAAGTGTCAGCAAAAGAGATGCTTCCGGGCTTTGAAGAGGCTGAAGTTTTGGATGCAAAAGGACTTCATGTTTTTCCCGGACTTATTGATCTGCATGTGCATTTCAGAGAACCGGGCTTTGAGTACAAGGAAACAATAGAAACAGGCGCAAGAGCCGCTGCTGCAGGCGGATTCACCACGGTGTGCATGATGCCGAATACAAAGCCGGTGATCGATACTCCGGAAATGATCAGAGAAGCGATCGAAAAGGCGGCAAAGGTCACAAAGATACATGTTCTTCCTATCGGAGCGGTTACCATGGGGCAGAACGGTAAAGCACTGACCGATATCAAAGGAATTAAGGAGGCGGGGGCCTGCGCGATCAGTGAAGACGGAAAATCCGTTATGGATCCCGAGCTCATGAAACAGGCCATGATCATTGCAAAGGAAGCGGATATCCCCATCTTTGACCATTGCGAGGATGCAACAATGGTCAAGGGAGGCGTGATGAACGAAGGAAAACGTTCGAAAGAGCTGGGGCTTCCCGGAATTGCAAACCGCGTAGAGGAGATCATAGAAGAAAGAGACATTCTACTTGCAGAAGAGACAGGTGCAAGACTTCATCTTTGCCATTGCACTACTGCAGGTTCCACGGTGCTTTTAAAAGAAGCAAAAAAGAAATACAAAAACATTTCGGGCGAAACCTGTCCTCATTATATCGCTCTTACCGAAGAAGACATTCCTTGTGATTTCGGTAATTTCAAGATGAATCCGCCATTAAGAACGGAAAACGACAGGCTGGCTCTTAAAAAAGCGATCACGGAGGGCTCAATGGATGTGATCTCTACGGATCATGCACCTCACTCGAAAGAGGAAAAGGAGCAGTCTTTCCTTAAAGCCCCCTTTGGCATAGTTGGACTGGAAACCTCATTTGCGGTTTGTTACACTGAGCTGGTCAAAAACGGCAAAATGACTGTAAATGATCTGATCGACAGAATGAGTGCAAGACCTGCAGAGATCTTAAAGATGAAAATCGGAACGCTGCAGAGCGGTTACCCTGCCGATTTCACCATTGTTGATCTGAATGAAGAATACGAGATCGACCCTTCCGGATTTAAATCCAAGGGAGTCAATACACCATTTACCGGAAAAAAGGTATTTGGAAGAATAAAATATACATTTGCCGGAGGTTACAAGGTTTATGATCAAAAAGTTGATTGATGAGATTATCAAAAAAGATGCACCCATAGTAGCGGGACTCGATCCCATGCTTTCTTTCATACCGGAGTATCTTAAGAAGCGCTCTTTTGAAGAGTACGGACAGACACTCGAGGGTGTTGCGGATGCCATCTGGCGTTTCAACATGCAGATCATTGATGCCATCAGCGATCTGGTGCCTGCAGTAAAGCCCCAGGTTGCCATGTACGAGCAGTTTGGTATCCCGGGCCTTGAAACCTACGTAAAGACAATAAAATACGCAAAAGAAAAGGGACTCATCGTTGTAGCGGATGTTAAGAGAGGTGACATAGGATCTACCAGCGCCGCTTACGCCACAGCCCATCTCGGAAAGATCGTCATCGACCGTAACGAGATCGAGCCCTTCGGAAGCGATTTTGCCACAGTGAACCCTTATCTCGGAACCGATGGCATCAAGCCTTTTGTAGATGCATGCAATGAATTTGACAAAGGCATATTCGTTCTGGTCAAGACTTCAAATCCTTCCAGCGGAGAATTCCAGGACAGATCGATCGACGGAAAGCCTCTTTATGAGCATGTGGCCGAGAAGGTGGTGGAATGGGGCTCTGCTTCCATGAACGGAACCTATTCCAATGTGGGCGCTGTTGTGGGTGCTACTTACCCGGAAGTGGGAGAAAAGCTCAGAAAGCTTATGCCCAATACCTACATTCTTGTTCCCGGCTACGGCGCACAGGGCGGAAAGGGCAAAGATCTTAAGGTGTTCTTCAATAACGACGGATTGGGCGCTCTTGTAAATTCCTCCAGAGGCATCATTGCTGCCTATAAACAGGAAGAATACAAGAAATTTGGAGATACGGGATTTGCCGATGCGGCAAGAGCAGCTGTACTTGCAATGAAGAAAGACATTAAGGAAGGCGCTTTCTAACACAGCCTTCCATAGGAGAATTACATGTTTAGCGTTATATATGATCGAATGACAGGAAACGCAGACTTTCCCGAAAATGCGTTTGAAAATGATGATATCATATATGTAGTTGACGGTGAGATAGAGACAAGAGAGAATGTCGCGTCTTTATATGCAAAAATGCCCTTTGGTGAGATGATCGCAACCTTTAACGGCTGCTTTTCCATTGCCCTTTTTGACAAGAATAAGGGCGAGATGTACATCGGGCGTGACAGATTGGGTGCGAAACAGATGTACTATGCCGAAAAAGACAGTAAGATCATGATCTCGGCATGCTTTGCGCCTGTTTTTGAATTCGCGGGAAAAGGCATAGACAAAGTCGCTGTGCAACACTATTTCACGTTCCAGTATGTGCCTGAACCAATGACTGTGGGAGAGGGAGTTAAAGCTCTGAAACTCGGGCATTATGCAAGGATCTCAGATCCGGATTTCTCGCAGGTAAGGTTTAACACCTGGAAACCCGCTCCCGTAGAGGGCAAGGACAGAGAAGAGTTTAAGGGTGAGATCAGAGAAAAGCTTACAAATGCGGTAAAGAAAAGTCTTAAGGGGGCAAAGAATCCCGCCGCTTTTCTTTCGGGAGGACTGGATTCATCCATCCTTACAGCCATCGCCGCCAAGGATTTTCCTGAAATGACGGCTTACACCATAGCATTTGACATCCCGGGCTTTTCCGAAGCCGAAGTTGCGGCACAATCCGCAAAAATGTACGGAATAAAGCATAACGTGGTCAGACTTAACGCCGATGATTTTCGATGTGCGGTTCCCTTTGCGATAAAAGCGATGGGAGTCCCTATCGCAGATCCCTCAGCCACTGCGGTTTCTTTGATCGCTAAGGCTGCAGAAGGAAAGTGCGATGTGATCCTGTCGGGTGAAGGCTCCGATGAGCTTTGGGGCGGTTATCACGTTTACAATCCCCGGGGAAAAGTGCTTAAATTAATGGCTTTACCGGGATTTATAAAGAATACTGTTTGGGCGTTTGCATCTCTTCTTCCGGACAGTATGAGAGGAAAAGATCTGTTGAGACGCGGATGCCTTCCTTTGGAAAAAAGATTTGTGGGAAACACTTTTCTTTTTACAGAAAAGGAAAAGAAAAAACTGCTTAAGAAATTTGACTCATCCGTTCGTTTTACCGATGTTACGGCGCCTTATTATAAAGAAGCTTCCGGTCTTTCCGATATGGACAAGATGCAATACGTGGATACAAACCTCTGGTTACCCGGAGACATTGATGTGGTTTGCGGTAAGGGGTGCTCCGAGAGAGGATTGAAATGCGTTACACCGTTCATGGACAATGAGGTTACGGATCTTGCCAGAACACTTACTAAGGATGAGAAGGTTTCGGGAGCACAAAACAAGATCATACTCAGAGAAGCCTTTGGAGATCTTCTTACGGATGAAGTCAGAAACGGTAAGAAGAGGGGCTATCCGGTACCTGTCAGAGTCTGGCTTGCGGGAACTCTTAACGAGTGGGCCGCAGGAGTGATCAGGGACGGTAATGTTTCCGAATACATTGATAAAAAATACGCTTTAAAACTTGTCGAAAAATGTCGTAAGAATCCCGATGATCCTTTGTACTATCGTAAGGTCTGGGCAATCGTTGTATTTTGCCTTTGGATAAAGTATTGTAAGGATGGAGCGGGAGATAAGAAACAAAGGAAGGAATCATGAATAATCAGCTTACAAGATCTGACATCAAAAAGATGGAAGAGGAGATTGAATACAGAAAGGTTGTAAAACGTTACGAGCTTTTGGATGCGGTTAAGGAAGCTAGAGCTCACGGAGACCTTTCGGAGAATTTTGAGTATCATGCCGCAAAACGTGAAAAGAATCAAAATGAGAGCAGGATACGTTACTTGGAAAGAATGATAAAGACTGCGGAGATCATCGATGATTCTTCAAAGGATGATGAGGTTGGTATCAACAATACCGTAGAAGTATATGTTGAGGAAGATGATGAGACGGAGAGCTACAGGATAGTAACCACTGTAAGAGGAGATGCTCTTAACGGATTGGTGTCCATTGAATCACCCATAGGAAGTGCACTTCTCGGGAAAAAGCTGGGTGACAGGGTGACCATTAAGGTTAATGACAATTACTCCTATGATGTTATCATTAAGAACATCATTAAAACGAATGATGATTCAAAGGACAAGATCAGAGACTTTTAAGTCTTTTGCAGGATTCAGTATCGTGTTAAAGCATTACGGAAAAGAAACCGGACGGATGTCCGGTTTCTTTTCCGTTTACTGTATTTCACATTCGAAGGGAGTGAGAGGAAGCTGATTTTTTGAAAAGACGGAGACTTTTCCGTAATTGGTGTAAGCGTATCTTACGAAACGTGGGTTTGGTATGCTTTCGGACGATAGCCTTATCTGCACACCATTCGTCACAAATGGAACAGAAACCCAGTTTATGCCGTCTTCAGAGACTTCAAAGCAAGCCTCGTTGATCTTTTCCGGTGGATTAGGATCTCCGTCCGGAATTGATTCATGTAGTTCAAAACCTAAATTTGCATTTTTAAAGTTTAATATCAGAGTGTGGCCCTCTTGAGTACAATAGTCAAAAATAGGACTATTTGCCTCTTCTTCACCGATCACACCGTAAAGCTTTGAAAGAGCCTGCAAAGCCAGCCTGTGGCCGATTTCTGCTTTTTTCTTGGGATGGATGTCGTTGTAAGCACCGCAATCCAAAGCTACAGCCATACCTGTTCTTTCCTTATGCTGCAAAACTTTTGTCTGTGCGTTTCTTATGATACACCAGTTCTTTTTATCCGGATCTCCGATGTATCTGTGCATGGGAAGCTGAACAAAGAAAAAGGGCAGTGATTCATCGTTCCATAAATGGCGCCAGCTGTCGATCAGCTTTCCGAACAATCTTTCGTAGATCTCCGGCCTGTGATCATCGCTTTCACCCTGATAGTAAATGAATCCGCTGACGGTGTAAGGCACGATCCGTCGCAGCATTGTTTCGAAGAGCCCGGAGGGACGCATCGGATTAAAGCTGTTTAACGGACCGGGATATTTGCATTCCCCGGCTTTTTTCAGAGCATCATCCCAGGAAGCTTTGGGGTTCTTTTTGTAGATCCTGTCGATCTTTTTCTGCCATTTTGTATTGTAGGTGATGTAGTCTTCCCATTCTTTCTTCTGTTCTTCCTTGGACTTTTCTCCGATCGCTTTTTTATAATCTTCTGCGTAGACCTTAAGAGCTGAGTCGAATTCGATAGTTTCGTAAGGCATCCATGCGGTTGCGCTTGTTCCGCCCCAGTTACATCCGATGATACCTACGGGACAACCCAGCTTTGAGGATAATTCACGGGCAAAGAAGTAGCCGACTGCGGACCAGTTTTTAGCGTTTTTCTTTGAAAATTTCATCCAGGAAGCTTTATTTTCGTCTTCCGTAAATTTGGCGTCAAATACATGATTTTTCGGAGTGTAATAGAAGCGAACGTCAGGAGATTCGCCCCTTAAAGCTTCCGGCCCTTCCGTGCAGTTTTGCAGTTCAAATTCCATATTGGACTGACCGCCCGCAACAAAAACTTCTCCGAAACATATGTCTTTGATACGATGAGTATGGAATTCACCTTTTGTTATGCATGTGATCAATAATTCGTAGCCGTAACCCTGAGGCTGAGCGGGAAGGATCAGGCGGAAAACTTCGCTTTTTCCGTAGACTCTGTTACAGGCTGCGGGTTTTGAACGTTCGGTCGCTGTACACAGGCATTTGCCGTCTTTAAAGAGTTCGGCCGAAACAAGCGAATCTTCGGGACATTCTCCGAAAACAGTGAACGGAGAGTTCCTTTTAAAAACCGGGCATCCGTTAAAAACCGAAGCCGGTCTGAAGCGGCTGCTTTCGGAAGCCATGTAATTTGAAGGATAATCTGTGTCATATATGTAATTATTCATTGCTTTTTTCTCCGAAAACGAGCATACTAATCTCGTGTGAAGCATAATATAATGATGCGGGCGCAGCAAACATATGCCTGCCTTGACCATGGAATTATAAATCAATGCTTATGTGAAAAAAATGTAAAAATGAATGATGTTAAACAGGAAAAATCAGATGTCCGACGCAAAAAACAACAATAATAAAAGACAGAAAAAAAAGATGCCTTTGACAAGAAAGCTCTACTTTTTGTACTTTACGAGCATGCTTTTGCCCGTAATCCTTTTGGGAGTTGTTTTGATCGTCTCGACCTATCGCAGCCGTAAAAGCCACAGCGAGGAGCTCATCAGGTCGTACAATTCGGGCGTTCGGCAGACTGTTTACGATGTGACCACTTACATTTACAATGCTTCGGAAAGCATAGTTTACAACGACGAGCTGGAGCGCTTTTTGACGAATGAGTACGAAAGCAGGGTACAATTTGTTTCAGCCTACAATAAGCTGACGGTTTTGGATCCTTATATGGCGAAATACAACGGTATCGGAGATATTTTGATCTACACGAAGAATGCCTCCGCTTCCGGCTATGGAATGATGGTCTATGCGGATGAGGAGATCTGCGGATCGGAATGGTATAAGAAGGCCAACAACCAGTACAGTCCGTTCTGGACATCCTGCGAATATGAGGATTCATACGGAAACAAGGTCAGGGAACTTGCTCTGGTCAGAAAGATGCCTTTTGTTGAAAGCGATGAGACGGCCGTGGTAATGATCAGAGTCAGCAACAGCTACCTGAATGCAAGGCTTGTTAACAGGGGATATGTGACTTTCCTTTCGGTAAACGAAGAGGATCCCTTTTACGGAAGTGATGCTTACGACGGAAAACTCATGACGGAGCTTAATCCGGATTACGAAAAGGTTCATTACACCGACTACGGAACCATTGATTTTAATGGTTACAAGAGCCTTTACTATGTGGAATCCCTTAAGCCCACTCAAAGCTCTTACTCCCAGCTTTACATCGCGAGCCTTGATACAAAAGCATTTTCGGACATATATAATCTGCTTGCGGTGGACGCTATCGTTCTTCTGATAGCCGCGATCCTGCCGCTCATGATCATAACCCGTCATACGACGTTGTTTACGAGAGAAGTGAAGACTTTAAGAAGCGAGATGCACAGGGCGAGCCGCAGAGAAGAGCAGAAGAATCTTTCCGACGGAACTGCATCGAACCTTTTCACAAGCGTTGAACTAAGTGATGCTTACAATGACCTTCTGGTGATGGTCAAGAACATCGAAGAGATGGAGGCTGCCCAATACGAGGCTGAGATCAAGGAGAAGAAGATACAGAACGATCAGCAGAAGATGGAATTTAAAATGTTGTCGAGCCAGATAAATCCTCATTTCCTTTATAACACCCTGGAAATGATCAGAATGAAGGCACTGACAGTGGGAGACAGGGATGTGGCAACAGCCATAAAGCTTCTCGGACAGTCAATGAGATACGTGCTTGAAAACACGGGAACGACAGAAACCACATTGCAAAAGGAAGTCGACCATATAGAAAACTATCTCCAGATCCAACAGCTCAGATTCGGCGACAGGGTGAATTACCAGATCAATATAATGCCCGAAATGGTTTTGAGCGAATTTGCCGTATTGCCTCTGCTCCTGCAGCCTGTTGTCGAAAATGCCATTGTACACGGGCTTGAAAACAAGGATGAGGGAGGCATGATCTGGATCGCTATATACATTATGGACGGTGTTGTAAAGATCGATATTTCCGATAACGGCGGAGGAATGGATGACGAGACCATGAAGATGGTTCTTCACAGAGTAACCAATTACGAACGTGAAAGACACACATCAGGCATAGCTTTATACAACATCAACAGACGCATAAAACTGAATTACGGGGAGGCATATGGTTTGGAGATAGCCAGCACTCCCGGAGAAGGAACCAGAGTCAGCCTGACACTTCCGGAAAAGAAAATGAATGCAGAATAGTCCGAAATTTGTTTATTCTTTATAATTATTTAATTTCAGAATCCTTGTAAAAGGTCCTCAAAGTGATAGAATTTACTCTAATAATATGGTGAAAACGATACATTTTCACAGTATTGCAGGAGGCTATTATGAAAGACTTATCATTGAGGATCAAATTACTGTTGTGTACGGTACCTTCATTTATAGCTTTGATCATCAGCGTGATCGTTTTTGCGGTAATGATCAACTCGACGTACAAACAGAGTGAGAGCGTTTATTTCGATACGCTGTATGAGATCAACAGTAATCTGGTAAATGCCGACAGAGATTTTTATCAGGCAATGCAGGCGTCCACAAGCCAGTTCCACATGAAGAAGGAACAGAACATGCAACCGGGCGCATCGTCTTTCGACCAGGCAAAAAATGACAGAAACAGAGAAGATTACGAAAAAAATGCAAAGCAGGTCACTGAAAGGGTAGAAAAGGCTCAATCCATCGCAATGAAGATCGATTCCCTTTACACGGGAACATTGGATGAAAACGGAAAGAATTATAAGCAAAACTGCGATAATTTCTTAAAAGAGTTTAACAGCTGGTATGCGGGCTTTGACTCAAAAGCTCCCGATGGCGACGAGAAGAAGTTCCAAAACTATTCTGATCTGTTTGAGGCTGCAAGAGAAGATCTGGATAATCTGCAGATCATCACCGAAAACTGGGCAAAGCAGAGAAATTCCGATCTGGCGAAGAGCATCAATTCATCCATCATTGCTCTTGTTGCCATCTTCACGGTACTTATAGCAGTTCTTCTTGTGACCACGATCTTAGTTATCAAAAAGATCATCAACGGTGTTGGCAGCGTTACAACCAGCATGCAGCGACTTGCGGAAAATGATCTTACTATAGAGATCAAAGAAGACAATTCAAAGGATGAGATCGGTAAAATGAATCATTCCTTTATAATCTTCAAGAATAATCTTTACAGTGCCGTTACTACAATGCATACAGCTGCTGATGAGCTTGCGGATGCTTTTGTTAATATGCAGGAGAAAACGAACAATTCTCAGATGTCCATGAGAGAGATCACCAAAGCGGCAACAGAGCTTGCAAACACCGCTACTACGCAGGCGGAAGATGTTTCGGATATTGTAACGAGTATGACCGAGCTCAATAATATCATGAATCGTTCGGTGACTACCGCTGATTCCCTGACCGATGCCAGCACGGAGATCGACAATGCAACAAAACAGGGACGAGAGACGGTGGATGAACTCGGAAACATTAATAAAGCCAGCCTGGAGGCTTTTAACAAGATCTTTGACGCCATCGAAAGCATCAAAACTCAGGCGGATAAGATCAGCGAAGCGTCCGGGTTGATCTCAGGCATAGCGAATCAGACAAACCTTCTTTCCTTAAACGCAAGCATAGAAGCAGCGCGCGCGGGAGAGCACGGAAGAGGTTTTGCTGTTGTCGCGGAAGAGATCAGAAAACTTTCGGATGAATCCAAATCCAATGTTGAAGTTATTACAAACATTTTACAGGAGCTTTCGGAAGCCACAAACATAGCTACGGCGCTGTCGGACGAGGTAAAGGAATATGTTTCGAAGCAAAATGATTCTGTAGTAAACACCGGCAATGCTTTCGGAGACATTATATCCAAGGTTGATTCGGTCAATGAGGCGATCGGAGAGATCGAGAGTATCAATAAGGTCCTCGAACAGAAAGTAACAGCTATCTCAAGCTCGGTAGAGAGCCTTTCAGCCATATCCGAAGAGAATGCAGCTACCGCTCAGGAGCTTTCAGCCACATCTGAGGTTGTAAAGAAGAGCGTAAATGAACTTGTTGATACTCAGGAGCATGTTGGTGCTGCTTCGGAGAACCTTAATAACATCGTTAAGAGTTTTAAGACAGAATAGAGATCAGACTTTAGGATTTATAATAGCCGGTGTCAAGATTGACACCGGCTGTTTAAATATATCTGAAATATTAACTTCATCTTTACTCTGCTTAACAATAACTTAATCTTGCACATCATGTAAAATGTGGTATTATATTAGGGAACATTGTTTGGCTTATGCCATAAGATACAGTAGTATATTTAATGACAAGAGTTAATCAGAAATGGAGTGATGAGATGGCAGAATACATTATTTCTACAGACTCGACGGCAGACCTTCCGATTGAGTATTCCCAGGCACATAACGTTGTGATCCAGGACTTGAGCTTTTCTTTTGGGGATGAGATGTACAGAGGGCTTTCCGATATGGAACCCAAGATATTTTATAAAAGAATGAGAGACGGAGATGTGGCTAAGACAAATGCCTGCATTCCCGGTAATGTAAAAGCATCATTTGAGGAGATCTTAAAAAGCGGAAAGGATGTACTTCACATTTCTTTTTCATCGGGCTTAAGCGCCAGCTATAACGTGGTTAAGATCGTAGCGGAAGAACTTTCTGCAGAGTATCCGGAGAGAAAGATCGCGGTAGTTGACTCTCTTGCGGCTGCTCCCGGACAGGGACTCCTTGTTTATTACGGAGTTTTAAACCATGAGAACGGAATGGATTTTGATGAGAATGTGAAGCAGATGGAGGCTTTAAAGCTTCATGTTTGCCATGAGTTTACGGTTGAAGATCTTAAGTACCTTGCAAGAGGCGGGAGAATCTCCAAGACAACAGCCGTTCTCGGAACCATCATCAATGTTAAGCCTGTTCTTCATGTGGACAATGAAGGCCACCTGATCAACATTGCCAAGGTGAGAGGACGTAAACAGTCTCTGAACGCATTGGTTGAGAACATGGGAACTCATCTTTGCGACGATTACAAGAATGACATTGTTTTCATCGGACACGGTGACAGTCTTGAAGATGCAGAGTATGTTCGCGATCTGGTAAAGCAGAAGTACGGAATTCAGAATTTCATGCTGAACTACATCTGTCCCACTATCGGAGCTCATTCGGGTCCGGGAACCATTGCATTGTTCTATCTCGGAAAGAGCAGAGAGTAAGAGCACACTTAATAAAACAGAAATTTAACGGAAGGGGTTGACAAACAACTCCTTCCGTGTTAATATTCACATCTGTGTGAACAGTTCACACGAAAGAAGCAGAGTATCCGCTCTCGCCTCCAACACCTAAAGGTAGTGAAGAGGTCAATATATTTATAGAAGCAAAAATCTCAATCAGATTAAGCTAATATATTTTGTCGGATAGTCTTGTTTCTTACGGCTATCTTTTTTGATGTTTAAATCAATCCAATGATCGGAGGTAAAAAACAATTAGCGACATTCAAGTTCAAATCAATGAGCAGATAAGAGACAAAGAAGTTCGTCTTATCGGAGAAGACAATGAACAGCTTGGCATCATGTCCATTAAGGACGCTCTTCAGTATGCAGAGGAGCATGAGGTGGACCTCATTAAGATCGCTCCTACGGCGAAGCCCCCTGTTTGTAAGGCGATGGACTTCGGTAAGTATCGTTATGAGCAGACCAGAAGAGAGAAAGATGCGAAGAAAAAGCAGAAGGTTACGGAGATCAAAGAGATCCGTCTTTCACCGAACATTGATGATAACGATTTAAACACTAAGGCTTCACAGGCAGCTAAATTCATTTCTCACGGAGACAGAGTTAAGGTTTCCCTTCGCTTCCGC
>JAILNG010000092.1 GCA_024691875.1 Lachnospiraceae bacterium
GCTACCATACTCGGTACAAGAGGGATCAACGAAGCCTATCGTACAGGCCGCGGAAAGATCAAGGTTCGTGCGGTAACTGACATCGAGCCCATGGCAAACGGTAAAAACCGTATTGTTGTAACAGAGCTTCCTTATCTCGTAAACAAAGCAAAGCTGGTTGAGCTCATCGGGCATCTTTCAAGAGACAAAAAGATCGACGGTATCACAGAGATCCGTGATGAGTCCAGCCGTGAAGGAATGCGCGTGTGCATAGAACTTCGTAAGGATGTTAATCCCCAGGTTGTTTTAAACCAGCTTTACAAGCACACTCAGCTGCAGGATACCTTCGGCGTTATTATGCTTGCTCTTGTAAACAATGAACCCAAGGTTCTGAATTTACATGAGCTCCTTACGGTTTATTTAAATCACCAGGAAGAAGTCGTTACACGTCGTACAAAATACGATCTCAGAAAAGCGGAAGAAAGAGCTCACATTTTAAAGGGCTTACTCATTGCGCTTGATAATATCGATGAAGTTATTAAGATAATCAGAGGCTCAAAAAATGTGGCCATAGCCAAAGAAGAACTGATCACAAGATTCGGTCTTGACGATGTTCAGGCTCAGGCTATCGTGGACATGAGACTCAGAGCTCTTACCGGACTCGAAAGAGAAAAGCTGGAGCAGGAATATGCAGAACTCATGAAAAAGATCAGTGAGTTTAAGGCAATACTCGGTGATGAAAAGCTCCTTCTCGGAGTTATCAGGGACGAGATCACGGTAATCCGTGACAAGTTCGGAGACGAGAGAAAGACTCAGATCGGTCTTGATGTTGATGATTTTGTGGATGAGGATCTGATCCCCGATGAAAACGAAGTAATCGCAAAGACAAGACTGGGCTACATCAAGCGTATGGCACCCGACAATTTCCAGAGCCAGAATCGTGGCGGTAAGGGGATCAAGGGCATGCAGACCATTGACAACGACAATGTTCAGATCATGTTTACCTGCACGACTCATCAGACGATCCTTTTCTTCACAAACAAGGGAAGAGTTTACAAACTCAAAGCTTACGAAATTCCGGAATCCGGAAGGACTTCGAGAGGAACGGCTATGGTCAACCTTATGCAGCTTATGCCTGAGGAAAAGATCGTGGCAATGTTGCCCGTAAAGACAATTGATGATGAGAATCACATCATCTTCGTAACAAAGAAGGGTATCATCAAGAAAACAGCCCTTTCTGATTACAGCAACATCCTTAAAAAGGGTATCATAGCCATTAATCTGCGTGAAGACGATGACATCGTTGATGTTAAGCTTTCAAACGGAAACAACGACATACTGCTTGTTACAAAGAAGGGTATGTGCACCAGATTCAACGAGGAAGAACTTCGTGTACTCGGAAGAAGTGCAACGGGTGTTACCGCAATGAAGCTTGCGGATGACGATGAGATCATTTCCATGAACCTGGATTCCGACGGAAGCTACCTTTTGATAGCATCTGAAAAGGGTTACGGTAAGTTGACCGATCTCAGGGAATTTGACACTCACCATCGTGGCGGTAAGGGCTTAAGATGCTACAAGATAGCAGAAAAGACCGGAGACGTCATGGGTGTAATGGCAACCGAGCTTAATGAAGAGATCCTTATGATCACAAACGACGGTGTAATGATCAGGATCCGCGTAAGTGACATCTCGATCATCGGAAGAAACACATCCGGTGTCAAACTCATCAACATTAAGAACTCCGACAAATACGTTTCAAGCATCAGTAAAGTTGAAGCCGAAGAGGATGAAGAAGAGTCCGAAGCACCGGGCGAAGCTGAGGAAAATGATGCGGAAGGAACAGATACAAATACGGAAGGATCGGAAGAAAATGCGTAACGTTCACACCGACATTTTAATCTCGAATCTTAAAGAAATGTGCATAGAAGCAAATCTTGAGCTGACAAATGATGTCAGCTCAAGAATTATTTATGCCGCTGAAAATGAAGAATCAGAGCTGGGAAAGAAGATCCTTGAACAGCTCGTTGTTAACATGAAGATCGCATCCGATGAGAAGATACCCATCTGTCAGGACACCGGAATGGCGGTCGTTTTTTTGGAGATCGGACAGGACGTTCATATAGAGGGAATGAATCTGAACGATGCCATAAACGAAGGCGTACGACAGGGATACAGGGACGGTTATTTACGTAAATCCGTTGTGGGAGATCCTTTATTAAGAAAAAACACCGGAGACAACACACCTGCCGTAATACACACGACAATAGTTCCCGGAGACAAGATCAAGATGACGATAGCCCCCAAGGGCTTCGGAAGTGAAAACATGTCCAGGATCTATATGCTTAAACCTGCAGACGGAGAAGAGGGAGTCAAAAATGCGATCATAGACGCAGTGAAGAATGCGGGCCCCAACGCTTGTCCACCTGTTGTTGTGGGAGTCGGTGTCGGAGGAACCTTCGAAATGAGCGCGATCCTGGCAAAGAAGGCTCTTTTGCGTCCTTTGGGCGAACACTCTCCGCTTCCTCACATCAAGGCAATGGAAGAAGAGATGCTGGTAAAGCTGAACGATCTGAAGATCGGACCAGGCGGACTGGGCGGAAAAACAACGGCGCTGGGGATCAGTATCGAGACCTATCCCACTCACATTGCGGGATTGCCCGTTGCGGTAAACATCTGTTGTCATGTAAATCGTCATGTAACGAGGGTAATATAATATGGATATTAAAAACATAAAGTTTCCCATTACAAAAGAGATCGCATCTTCCCTTAAGGCCGGGGACTACGTTTATCTTTCGGGGATCATGTATTCCGCACGAGATGCGGCCCACAAAAGAATGACCGAAAGCCTGGACAGGGGAGAGTCTCTTCCTATAGAAATTAAAGATCAGACCATATACTATCTGGGACCTTCTCCCGCAAGACCGGATCAGGTCATAGGTTCTGCGGGTCCCACTACTTCCGGAAGAATGGACAAGTATACTCCGCGCCTTCTGGATCTTGGAATGACCGGAATGATCGGCAAAGGAAGAAGGACCGATGCCGTTAAGGAATCCATCAAAAAGAACCACGCTGTGTACTTTGCAGCCGTGGGCGGAGCAGGCGCCCTTCTTTCCAAATGTATTAAGAAGGCAGAGGTGGTGGCCTACGACGATCTGGGTGCAGAAGCCATCTATAAATTGGAAGTTGAAGACTTCCCTGCGGTAGTTGTTATCGATGATAAGGGAAATGATCTCTATCAGGGCTGAAATCGTAAAAGACATCTTGACAGAAGCGGATTTCTTTGTTAAACTATCGCTTGCGTTTGAAAGAATGCAACTGAAAACCGAATACCTTTGGTAGCGATTTTCGAGCTTTTGGAGAAATACTCAAGAGGCCGAAGAGGCGCCCCTGCTAAGGGTGTAGGTCGGGCAACCGGCGCGAGGGTTCAAATCCCTCTTTCTCCGTTAGCAAATGACGAGCAGACAGTGATGTCTGCTCTTTCTTTTTTCTATAAAACAGGCATATGCTTTGCGGATCTTTTGCAGGACAGAACCGGCCATAATACATAAAGTTGTACACACAATTAATACAATTTTGCAACTTCAGAAAAACTGCGAATTCCTTCTTGACAAAAGCCTTTTTAGGGAGTAATATATCGCTCGCACCGTGAGTGACGGAACAAACAGAAACGAGCAAGTCAGCAGAGACGAATTTGTTCATAAGTAACGGTAAACAACTTCTTTAAAAAAAATAAAAAAAGTTGTTGACAAACTTCCAAAACGGTGATAAAGTAATCGAGCGCTTTGCGAGAGCGAAACGCGAAACGAACCTTGATAATTAAACAGCTAAACAACCCTGAAAATTCAATTAACATTGATTTTCAAACTTAAGG
>JAILNG010000073.1 GCA_024691875.1 Lachnospiraceae bacterium
GAGAGTATGGGCTGTCCTGCGGTTTTTTGAGGCTCTCCGTCGTCACTTGCCCGTTCAAGCTCGCCTTTTTCTCCGATAATGTAGGCCCAGCAATTGTGACGCGCATCGTAGTGCTTCTTTTTAATGCTTTCGATGAAGGCAAGTGCTTCTTCTTCACTTTCTGCGTGGGCAGCAACTGCGATGAACCGGGATCTCTTTTCTTCCACCTCTCCGCAACCCTGCCTTAAAATTGTCTTATGTTCTGTCATATATTTCCTGTTCCCAAAGAAATTTCAGTATGTTATACTGTTAATGATATTGATTTTACCATATCTTTTGTGGCTTGTGAACTGCAATAAAGACAATCATTGTTTAAGGGGGATTGCCTGTATGATAAGGGAGGAATATCAATGGATGAAGAGAAAGAGTTAGTCGCCGAGACTACAGAGGAAAAGAAGGAAGAATCCGAGGTAAAGCCCGAAGCCGAACCCGAACAGCAGGAGGTAAAGCCTGAAGCCGAGCCGGAAATACAGGTGGTTAATCTCGGAGAGGATGAGGAAAACTTGGCGGAAAATAAAACTAAAAAAGATAATAGTAAAAAAGGAAAGAGAGTCCTTGGGATCATCGGCTTATTCGTTTTGGCGGTTATTGTAGCTTACGGTGCTTTTATTCTGACGGACCTGATCAGAGAAAGAAACCGGAAGGAAGAGATCGACAGAGGCGAGGTCGTGATCGAGGAGGAGCCGATCTTACCCATCGGAGAAAAGAGATGCAAGAACATCACAGAAGTGGTGGCCGCATTAAATTCCCTTGGGAATGTCAGAGCCGCGGTTGCAGGTGGAAGTGACGGAGAGTACATTACGGTTGTTTACGAGGAATTCTCCATTTCTTACTTGAATGAGTACGTTTGGAACAGGGACGGGACTTACGGAAAAGTCATTGTGAGCAATGGCACGAAGAATGCTTCTTTTGATTGGAATTATGTCCTTCAGACAGACAAGGTGGAAGAATTGATACCTGTTTTGGGTGACTACCTCGACAATGGACGTATCCAGCTTGCCTTTGCTTTTACCGATGAGATATCGGAAAGCGAGAACACTCTTCACGTGATCTCGAGCCTTGATCTTATGGAGTATTATGTGATAAATCCCATAAAGAGCATCAAAGAGGTGGCAAAAATAGATTCTTTCATGGATGCGGGCTTCGCAAGCGTGTGCAATGTGATCGCGAATGACAGAACCTATTGCTTTAAGGTAAAGCATATGACTGAAAGCGAGGCTTTTAAAACCTTTGGCTTGAATCTTTTAAACAATTGCCGTTACGAGATCGGAAAGAACAAGCTCAGCATCAGCAGCATGGTGGAACTGACAGGAGCGGGATGGATCGGAGAGATCAGATCGAACATCACACCCACTTCCAAAAATCTGTTGCTCGCCGACAATCTGCAGTTCTACATGTACGTAGACAGCTCCTTTGCAGACATCGATTATGTGGGTATTGCAAAGCCTGTGGATCTGGAAACGGCCCTTTTGCCGAGGGTTCGTGCGACGGGAGCGGGCGGAGAGAAGGTTCTGACCACGCTGGACAGCAAGATACCTTTAAGTACCGTAGAAAACGAAAACATCAAGCTTGATGCCAACGGCTTCAAGTACTATGAAGAGAACGGCCAAAAGGCCTCTCATTTAGGCATAGATGTTTCAAAGTGGAACAACAACATTGACTGGAAAAAGGTAAAAGAAGCCGGAGTCGAGTTTGCGATAATCAGGCTTGGAAACAGAACCACAGGCAGCGGGCAGATCAATCTTGATCCTTATTTCAGAGACAACATGATGGGGGCCATTGACGCAGGCATTAAGGTGGGCGTTTACTTCTACACGCAGGCAATCACGGTTGAGGAGGCGAAGGAAGAGGCAGATTTCTGCATAGAGAATCTTAAGGAGTTCGAAGTGACCTATCCCGTTGTTTTTGACAGCGAGAGATACGACGGAACCGGAAGAGCGGATAAGATGGCAAATTCCGTAAGAACCGAGATTGCTAAGGCCTTCCTTGAAAGAGTGAAGAGTGCCGGTTACAAACCTGCGATATACATGAGTACCAACTGGAGCCTGCTGAACATTAACCTCAGAGATCTCACGGATTACGACCTCTGGTACGCTTACTACGGCGAGGAACTTTATTATCCTTACAAGTTTACGATCTGGCAATACGCAAGTGACGGAAGCGTTCCGGGAGTGTCCGGAGATGTGGATGTGAACATCTCTTTCAAAGAATATTAAAAAAGTTTTGAAAGCATGAAATTTATGCTTGCATTTTGTTTTGGTTCGTAGTATAATGCAACCCGTGCCTTGGAAAAAGAGGCACGGGAAATTAAATAGGGCTATCGCCAAACGGTAAGGCAACGGACTCTGACTCCGTCATTTTCAAGGTTCGAATCCTTGTAGCCCTGCGACAGTTTCAGCTTAAGGCTGAAACTTTTTTTATTCTATGGAAGGAACAAAAGCTCTGACGGAAATGGGCAGATTTATTATTGTAAAACGTATTTACACTTTTTTTGGATATATGTTAAAATGAAAGATGTAAACGAAAAGCAGCCCTGTCAGAAAGGGTTAAAGGGAGTAACGGAGGGATTATGCTTAAGGATCTGGTTTTAAAAAACAGAAGTTACAGAGGGTTCGATGAGAACTTTAAGGTTTCACCGGAAATCCTAAAGGATCTTGTTGATGTTGCCAGGATCACCGCATCAGGCGCAAACGCGCAGCCGCTTAAGTATCGCCTCATTTTTGAAGAGGCGGAAGTTAAAAAGATGAATGGGTTTACCAGATGGGGAAAGATGCTTAAAGACATGACTTTGCCTCATCCCGGACAGTTTCCGACAGCTTATGTTTTGATCGTCGTTGACACAGGCATATGCAAAGAGCCTGCCAAAGCTGAGGCAGACATGGGGATAGCAGCTCAGACGATGCTCCTCGCTGCGGTGGAAAAGGAACTTGGGGGCTGTATGATCGGAAATTTTGATAAAGATCCGGCAGCGGAAGCCTTTTGCGAAAAGCCTGAGTACGTTCCCGTACTGGCAGTAGCAATCGGAAAACCCGTAGAAACCGTTAAATTGGTTGAAGTGGGAGAGGACGGAAGCACAAAATACTATCGTGATGAAAATGATGTTCATTACGTTCCCAAGAGAAAGCTTGAGGACGTTTTGATATAGTCCCGGAACGGGATCTTAAAGTTGGGAGTCAAAGGTCAGAAGTTAGGAACACAGGAATAAAGGGGTTACGAAAAGATGGGCAGTCAGTTTAACGGCCCGGAAATGATTTTATGCCTTATAGACAGTATGCGCATCGAAGAAAACATTTCCATGGCTCAAATGACGTACGGTCTATGCGATAAAACACTACCGGGAAAGGTAATTAACGGACAAAACAGAAAATTGGATAAGCTTCTTATTGATGCTTTCTATCAGCGCCTCGGGAAGAATCTCAGAAATTTCGAGGCTCTTTTGGATGCGGATGAATACAGCCTTTTTGAAGGCAGAGAAGCATTCAGGGATGCATTCGCAAAGAATGACATCGAGGGTGCCCGTGCTGCGGTAAAGAGGTACGCGGCTTTAAAGATCTGCGAAAAGAGCCACCTGCATCGACAGATAGCGTTGATGTTTGAACTCTGCCTGATGCAGAAAGAGCATGATGAGAATAAGAAGATACTTGCAAAAGCGAAGGAAGCGATCGAGCTTACGATTCCGGAGTTTGAGCTTGAAAAGCTTAAGGACTACTTATACACAGAGGTCGAATTGATCCTCTTAAACATTATCTTGAGAACAAGCAGCAAGCTCTACGGAGATGATTACGTTTATCCGTTCTACGAAAAGGTTTACGAGATCTATCAATCCGACAGATATGCGGAGAATGAACAGGTGCATCGTTTTGCTCCTTTGATCTATCCACTGGCGATTTTGAAGCTTAAGAAGCGGGAGTTTGATGATGCAGCATTGATCTCCGATCGAATGGTCAAAAATCTGGTCAGTGACAATAAGATCAAATATGTGTCTGAATTTCTTAAGATAAAGAGCGAAGCAGAAGCGGAGAGGATCTTTCCTGCAGATTTCAGCGAAGAAAAAAAAGAACGGATCAAAAAAGGCATTCCCTATCACCGCTATTCGGCAGCGCTCAGTGAAGTGCTAAAAAAGTATCAGCCTGAATGGTCTCCCGATGAAGATATACAGATCTATTGGGAGTACATGATACTTCCCGTGGGAAAGATAGTAAAGCAACGAAGGATAGTTCTCGGACTTTCTCAGGACGATCTGAGTATGCATAACGGTGTAGCGATCTGCAGCATCGACACAGTCTCCAGACTTGAAAACGGAAAACATTCTGTCAGCTGGG
The DNA here is from genome assembly GCA_024691875.1 of Lachnospiraceae bacterium. Lineage (GTDB taxonomy): Bacteria > Bacillota > Clostridia > Lachnospirales > Lachnospiraceae > RGIG3528. The sequence goes on from JAILNG010000073.1 coordinate 4,362, forward strand.
ATGTGGAGAGAAAGATCCTGGGCAAATTAAAACTGATGCCTGAACGGTTCCACAGGGAATTCATGACCGACAGCTACGATGACATCAAGGTGCTTAAAGAATTTATCAATGCTCAGGCGGCAGGAGATCTGGAGGAGGAAAAGAAGCGGTTTAATGATCTTAAAAACAGGCATCAAAAAACACTCTATCCGCAAAATGAGCAGTACATAGCTTACTCAGACATTAGACTTAAATTAAAATCCGGGGAATTTAAAGGAAATCTGGCAGATGAATACAAAAGGATCCTGGACATGACGATGCCGGGAGGGATCGATAAATCCGGAGGGATCGGGGAGATTTATCCTTTTAATACGGAATCGATCGTCATAATTGCTTTGATACGTGAATGGTTCAGACAGGGAGAAAATGAAAAAGCCTTCCTGCTTTGTAACAGCTTCCTTGAAAAGTACGAAGAGCTGGGCAGATTCAGTAACACTTTCAATAATGCGATCACAAATATTGAAAGACTGTTGTCAAGTGAACTTGGCAATATAGGGCGATTCGAAGAATCAGACGAGATAGCCGGGGACAGCATGAGAAAATGCTTCCTGCATGACAAGCTTGAACTTTGGAGCAGTAACATTTATTGCCTTGCATGGAACAACGGTGCAGATCAGAAAAAAGAAAAGGACAAGCAAGCTGAGCTGAGGGCGTCCTTTGTATTGGCGAAACTGCAGAATAAAAAACGGTTTGAAAGGATAGTCGAAAACCAGTGCAACAAGTTTTACAGTGACGAGATCTTAAGGGATTTAAAATAAAAAAAAGTATAGGCGCAGACATGCTCCACACTTTAACATGTCTGTGCCTACACAGAAGTTAGGAATAACTTTTTGGCAATTCCAACACGGATGACAGATCAGCCTCTAAAACAATAAGTTTCTTCGTTGTCATCCACCAC
>JAILNG010000105.1 GCA_024691875.1 Lachnospiraceae bacterium
GCCTTTCATCAAAGAGTGTGGATGTGTTGAGGGATACGGAATATGCTTTCCTGTACTCTATCCAATATGATCTTTTGAAGGAAGAGATCAGGGAAACGGTAGCGAGGTACGATGAGGCAATGAAGATCATAGGCTCCTCAAAGATCGTGGGACACAGAGTTTTAGGCGAAAACGTGTTCGTTACCGAATATGAAAGCGGCGCAAAGGTTTACACAAACTACAACGGAATTGAAACCGAAGCAGACGGAAGAACGATTCCGGCAAACGGGTATGTGATATGCAAATGAAGAAAATGAAATACAAGAACAAAAGAAAATTATGCGGCTTTTTGTATACAGTGCCTTGGATCATCGGTTTCGTGATGTTCTTTGCGGTTCCGATATTAAAGACCATACACTGGTCCTTTAATGAAGTGGGTGTAAAAGAAAGCGGCGGAATGGAACTCACCCGGAACGGTGTTCAGAACTATGTTTCCCTGTTCACGGAGCAGGTGGCATCCGGTTCCCGGACTTTTCTTCAGGTGTTTACAAACGAAAACACCAATCTTCTTGTAAATGCACCCATAATAGTGATCTTCAGTCTCTTTCTGGCGATCCTTGCCAATGTAAAATTTAAAGGCCAGGGTGTAGTGAGAACGGTATTCTTCCTTCCCATAGTTTTGGGTGTGGGAGTTATCAAAGATCTGATCACCATCTCAACGGGCGGCGATCTGGTTACAAGAGGAACGGGGCTGTTCTCTCAGGGAATAGCTACAATGATGCTTTTAAGATACACATCCATAAGTTCCGACATAGTTCTTACAATAACAAATTATGTGGATAACATTTTTTCGCTGATCTCCCAGGCGGGAGTGCAGACGCTGATCTATCTTGCAGGCTTGCAGTCCATCAGCCCCAGCCTTTATGAAGTGGCTAAGATCGAAGGCGCCACGACCTATGAATCCTTCTGGAAGGTCACACTGCCATTGATCGGAAACATTACAATGTTCGTCGTGGTTTACACCATTGTGGATATATTCCTGGATTCTTCCATTGCATCCGAAGTGTATCGCTTCGCTTTCACAAAGAGCAGGATAGGGATTGCTTCCGCGCTGTCCGTGGTATACATGATAAACGTGCTTTTGGTGCTTCTCATAGTACTTTTGATCTCAAAGAAGGTGGTGAAGAAAGATGTCTAAAAAGAAAAAATACCTTCACAGACCTCCGAAACCGCCTAAGGTGGTTGCAAAGAAAACCGTTATGGGAATACTTTTCGGAGTCATGGTGGCAGGGATGTGCTTTACGATGATCTATCCGATCTTAAAGCTTTTCCCCAATGTTTTCAGTGCTGTCACCGATCTGGGGAATCCCGATGTTATCTGGATCCCCGTCAACAGATCCACCTTGAGCTTTTCCGCCGCATGGCGTCTTTCCATGAAGGAAGGCATAATGACAATAGCCAAATCCATCGGCTATTCGGGATTTATAACCCTGATACAGATCATCATGTCTGCAATGGTGGGTTACGCCATCGCAAGAGTAAATTTTCCGGGAGCGAACCTGATCTTTATGCTGGTACTTTTAGTTTTTCTTGTACCGCCACAGGCACTTTTGCTCTCACAGTTCATCCATTTTCAGCATTTCGGATTGTTCGGAAAAGAGATGAACCTCATAGGAAAGCCCATAACCCTCTACCTTTTGGCAATATTCGGGTTCGGAGTAAATCAAAGCCTCTTTATCTTCGTGTTCAGACAGTTTTTTAAGAATACGCCCAAGGAATTGGAAGAGGCAGCTCTGATAGACGGTTGCGGTTTTAACAGAACCTATATAAGTGTAATGTTCCCCTGTGCAAAACCCGCCATAGCTACGGTTGCGGTGCTGGGATTTGTATGGAATTACGGAGACACCTATTATACAGGTTATTTTGATCCTGACGGACCTTATCTCGGTTCGATCTTAAAAACAACTTTCATGGCTGAAAACGAGCAATTTGTTACAAACGCCATTGCTACCTGGTACAAGCTTCCCATAGCCAATGCTTTCGCCTTTGATGCGGTGAAGCAGGCAGGTGCGATCATATATATGATACCTCTTTTGATCTTCTACTTTATTACTCAGCATTGGCTGGTAGAAAACGTTGAAAATGCAGGTATTGTAGGATAAGAGGAAAGTATGCGAAAAAAAATACTGATAACGGCCGTTATTGCCTTGGCATTAATGGCGGGCTGCGGAAACAAAGAGGATACGAAGCCTTCGGAGGAGCCGGATAAGGTGAAGACCGAGGTCGGCATTACAGCGATGCCCGAGCCCACTAAGGAGGTTAAAGTGGAGTATTCAAAAATTAAGATCGATGAAGGCGTAAGCTTTCAGACCTGGGAAAGCTTCGGCGCAAGCGGTGCCTGGTGGGCACAGTACGTCGGAGGCTGGGATAAGAAAAACAAATATTCCGAAGTGACACCCAGAGATGATCTGGCCACGTTGCTTTTTGACAAAGAAAAAGGTATCGGACTTTCCTCCTTCAGATATAATTTAGGCGCCGGATCGGCAGATACCGGAAAGGGTAAATACTCCGATCCCCACAGAAGGGCTCAATGCTTTGAAACTGCCCCCGGAGTATATGACTGGTCGAAGGACGCAAATGCGGTCTGGTTCATCCAAAAGGCAGCGGAACTGAACAAGGACATAGACATCATCCTGTTTTGCAACAGCCCTTTGGAAAGGCTTACAAGGACCGGTACAGCCCAAAGCCTTAAAAACAGTACCACAAACATAAATCCCGACAAATATGATGATTTTGCAAATTATTGCTTTGATGTTGCGGAGCATTTTAAAGAACTGGGAATCCCCGTTACAGAGATCTCTCCCATAAACGAGCCTCAATGGGAGTGGCTGGACGGTCAGGAAGGTATGCATCTGAACGAGGAAGCTATCGTTGGGATCATGGAAACCTTTGTTAATGAGATCAAAAACAGACCCGCCCTTGCGGATGTAATGATCTCGGGACCCGAAAGCGGTGAATGGGGAGGAAAGACCAAGGACTACATCAATGCTATGATGAAGAGCCCTGTTCTTAAGGA
>JAILNG010000125.1 GCA_024691875.1 Lachnospiraceae bacterium
GTGAGCCCCGCCGTAGCCAGACTCTTTATTGTCTGCATCGCATTGTAAACTGCGATCTGGTCTTCCGAATTTGCCGAAGTGTCATCGGGATCGAAGCCATCCTGAAGAGCAGCTTCGATGTCCGCCTTACTTGCCGCAAGGATCGTGTTTATCGCATTGTTGTAAGCTGTCTGATCGGCATCCGACATTGCGCTGACCGTATCCTCATCAATAGCGTTCATCAAAGTACTTTTCGCGCTTGCATATGCACTCGTGACAGAAGTGGATGTTATCGTAAACTTATTTTCTTCACCGCTGTCGTCGGAGCTGAAGAAGAATCTCTTCTGCGCTGTATCGTAGCTCGCTGTGATACCCGCCTCCTTGGCTGCGCTGATGATGTCTTTTATCTTTGTATTGTTGTCAACAGTAATGGTCTTTGTCGTCTCGTCTGCAGATCCGGCCTTTCCTGTAAAAGTAATGGTCTGCCCTACGAGATTTGAACCGCTCTCTGCATCCAGCTGTGCAAGTCTCGTCTCCGTGGTGTAAGTTCCGCTGAGCTTCGCTCCGGTAACATACTGTGAGCTTGCAACTTCCATAACCTTGACAGTGTGCTGACCTACAGCTGCCGTAGAAGAAGCTGATGCTTTGATCTTCGTTTCATCGCTGCTCTCAGCCGTCTTAGTCTGATAAGAGCTCTTTAAACGAAGCTTGGAAGCATAATCCGTGTAAAACGAATAGATCTTCTTGTTAAGGTCCGACCATGCTGTTGTCGTCCACTTATTCAGGGTTATTTTATTGTCCATCTTGGTCTTTTTCGCAGTCTGGCCGCCAACCATTGCTTCAACAATGGCATCTGTGTCAAGACCGGAAATCATTCCGGATAATCCGATACCCATATGCTTTACCTCCAAATTCCTTTTTTGTCTTTGCGCATCCTTGCGTAAGGGTTAATTGGTTACCTTTGTTCGTCTACGAGGATCCCCGCCACTTCCCACATCTTGGAAAGCATGTCCAGAGTCTCCTCCGGCGGTATCTCTCTGATGACCTCTTCCGTATCGGAGTCGATCACCTTTATCGAAACACGCTTTGTGTCTTCGTGATAAGCGAATTCACAACGCGTCTTTTGATTCATCTTACGATTGACCTCGGCAATGGCGTTCTTAACCTTTTTTGTATTTTCCAGGTTTTCCTTGGTCTGTTCCTCTATCCTCTCCATTGCAGACGGCTGAGAGCTCTTGGGTTTTACTTCAGTCTTCTTGGCAGGTTCATGTTTTACGGGCTGTACCGTCTTTGTTTCCGGAACCTTGGCAGTTATCTTTGCAGCTGCTTTATTATTGTACACTTGATTGTTTACATTGATCTTATCGATTCCCATTTTGCTCCCTCCGTATATTTTAAATTCATCAGTCTTTTATTCTGGTCTCTGTCTATTTTATCGGAATAACTGCATCAAATATTAACGAAAAAAAATAAAATTTTTGTAAAAAAATTGCAGGACCGTTAAAGGCCCTGCATATATTTTCATTCCTATAAGAGTTTTGCAAGATCTGCGGGATTGATACTCTCCTTGACAGCTTCTTTGTTTTCTTCCTGGATCTGTACATAGATCTCTTTTCTGTAGATCGGTACTGATTTGGGAGCATTGATGCCCAGCTTGGCCTGGTCGCCTCTGATCTCCAGAACGGTGATCTCTATGTCATTTCCGATTACTATAGATTCGCCTGTTTTTCTTGATAAAGCCAGCATTGTTTACTCCCCCTTTTCTTCTTTTTTCTTCTGAATAACATCATAAATGTTGAATTTTACGGGATGATCGCTTTCAGCAATAACCTGGCAGCCTTTTCTGGTTTCCGAATTTATGATGATGGGAGCCTTTAAGTTGATAGACATCTTGGTAATGTCCGAAGGAACTGTGAGCGTTACAAAAACGCAGACGGTGTCGGGACCGAGTTCACCGAGAGGAGCAAGGAGTTCGTCTTCTACCTCCGGATTGTAATCGGTAATTACAGATGAAGGCATGATCACCGGCAATGCCATTGCGGGATCCTCAACACTCTGCAACCACTCTATGGCAGTATCCTTACCATTTTCATTGTTGTAGATGAGCGTGAAGCGGTGAAGATTTTCGAATCCGATGAGACCGCGATCAAATGTCAGGATCTTGTTGTCATCCAGCTCGACTTCTCCAAAGTAACGTGTTTTTACAAGCATTTGTAAATCCTCCTGATTTCCTTTTTTCTATGATAAATGACCTTAATTTACTTTATGAGATGTAATCCATAAGTGAAGATCTTACCAACTGTGAAGTGGCATTCAGTGAAGAATCGTAAACCGTCTTCGCCGATTGATATTTTACAATGGTGTCCACAAGATCCGCATCTTCATTCTCCGACAACAGTTCCTCGTAATCCGTTGCCTGATCTTCAAGTCTGCTCTGTGTGAGAAGAAGTCTCTTGTATCGTCCGCCGAGATCCGCAACGCAAACGTTTGTGTTTTCCTGCTCTTCCGCAGTTATCGTGATACCTCTCTGGAAAGCATCAGTCATCAATGCTGTTCTCAATGTGTACTCCGATTCGAGCTGCTCTCTGATGGCCTTGAGTTTTTCGATCCTGTCTTCCGAGTATCTGGTGTCACCCAGCATCTTGTCTACCTGAGTCAACTGATCTTCAATATCCGCAACCGCCTGGACCGCATCCGTGATCTCAGTGACCATTCTGTCGATACGTGTCGTGAAAGCATCACAGCCCTGAGTATTGATCGTTAACTTCTGATTGAAATTAACCTCGTATCTGATATCCTGATCTTTTTTTGTATAGGTAACTTCCTTACCTGTGTCCAAATCTTTTGTTGTGCAGTCGTAATAGTGTTCCGGCCTCAGATCGTTCTGATTAAATTTTGTCTTTTCAAAGGTTACGCTGATGTCGGTGGATTTTTGCATCTGCTCGTAAACATTCTTTCCAAGGATCAATTCTCCCGTTTCCTTAATGAAATTGATCTCTTCGTCCGCCACATTGTATGCATCCTTATCCGAAACGGAGTAGGCATTAACCGTAAGCCCTCTTGCTCCGAAGTTTGTTCCGTTCAAAGTGCTGTGTTCTGTTCCCGCAGAATCAACATAGGTGATCTCAGGGATCACATCGTCCAGATCATCATAACCGAGTGCCAGCCTGTAAACACTCTTGGTGGAAGGCATTGTAGGATAGAGTGCATCCCACTCCGTTGCGTAATTGTCATTTGTAAGATTCAGATCATCGATCTGTACTCCGCCGGTAATGACTGTAACCATTTCCAGGTCTTCACCGATGTTTTTTTCGGTAATGGAATACTTCACGTCTTCTGTGTCCTCGTTAAAAACAAGGGGAGTGTCTGTCTTGTATCCCGAGAAAACGTATCTTCCCGCGTAATTTGTATTGCCCTCCTGATAGAGCTGATTTGCATATTGCTGCAGGTTGATGACGATCGAATTTCTGTCTTCCGCTGTCAGGTAATCGTTTGCTCCCTGATTGCAGTAGGTGTTCATTGAAGAAATGATCGAGTTTATCGTATCAAGCGATCCTTCCGTTACTTCCATCCAGTTGAGCGCATCAGGAATGTTCTTTTCCGTGTACTGTTCGATCTCGGTAAGATTTGTTCTGAACTTGAGAGCTCTTACCGCCACGATGGGATCATCGGAAGGTCTTGTGATCTTCTTGCCTGATGAGTAACGATTTTCAAGCATATCAAGAAGATTTTTGTTAGTGTTGATGTTATACAACGCATTGTTGGTCATCATCTTATTTGTAATTCTCATAAAAAACCTCCGCTTCTGACCTTATGCACTGATCTTTCAGACCTGTTTCTCTTATAAGTTTATCGGCAACTTACCGCAAAAACTTAAACACCTGTTTCATTAATTAATTTATCGTAAATCTCCTGCATTACGGAGATGACCTTTGCGCTCAGAGAATAAGCTTCCTGGTAACGTACCAGAGACATTGCTTCTTCATCTTTATCAACACCGGAAACGGAAAGTCTCTGGTTTGATACTGATTTCAAAATGTTCTTCTGGCTCTCGGATGTGTCTTTGCTCGCTTTGGTATCAATACCCACTTCTGCGACCATGGTGCGAAGGAAGGAAGCGGGATCGCCCTGCTTGAACATGTTGACATCGCCCTTTAAAGCAATGAGCTTTTCGACAATATCATTTCCGCTGACACCGTCCACAAGATTTGTTGTGGTGGCGATCATCGAGGGGCTGTCCATTACTGCCTGACGCACTCTGAAATTCTGCGCGGTCAGCATGTAATAGGATGTATCCTCGATCGTTGTATCGGAAGTGATAAGTGTAACATCCGTATTTACCGTATTATTAAAGGTTCCGAGGGCATACTCTTCACCGGTAACCGCATTGTATCCGGTAAAGAATGAAATGTCCGTTTCCTGATCCAGACTCTGTCCCTGACGATGAACATTGTTAAACTGTTCGGCAAATGTTCTGATGAACTGATTGAGCTGAGCCATGTAATAAGGTATTCCCTTATAATCCACATGACTTCCGACGCTGACTGTTACGCCCTGATCGTAATTCCTTCTTGTAGGCTCAGCCAGCTGGAAAACATACTCGTATTTTCCTTCATCGTCCACCGTCACCTCAAATGAAGTGTATGTGTACAGTCCGTTACCGATAGTAAGCGCTCCCTGAGTGGGAATGTTCAGATCGTGAACACTGTTTATGCTTGTTCCGGTAACTCTGATCTGAGTTTCACCCTGAATGATCTCGTCGGCTTCGCCTCTCAGATCTTCAAAGTTGTTTCCGTCTCTGACTTCAAACAAAGCCTTTAAGCTGCCGGACATTGTACCGCTGCTGGGATGAAGCTGATCGCTGTTATGCCAGAAGATGTCGTAAAGTCCGTCAAGATCACACATGTTTCTCTTGTCTTCTCTGGGGATACATGTCAGCTTGTTGACTTCATATGTATCCACAAGTGTGTTTCCGTCGATCTTTACGGTAAAGCCCTTAAGTCCTTCCGTACCCAGTTCTCGCTCGCTGACGTCAACGTTGATGATCTCCGAAAGCTGATCCACCAACAGATTTCTCTGATCTCTTAAGTCGTTGGCATTTTCTCCCCCGACTTCAACCGTATTGATCTGCTTGTTGATGGTAGCGATCTGATCCGCTATGGAATTAACCTTCTGAACCTGATTCTTGATCTCGTAATTGCACTCATCCTGTATGCTCTGAAGATTCGTATAAAGAGAATTGAAATACTCGCAAAGAGACTGCGCGTAGTTCGTAACCTGAGTTCTTACCGTAAGGCTTGAAGCATCTTTGGAAAGTTCCTGCAAGGAATTGTACATGTTGTCAAAAGATGTGGTGAATCCCTCAAGCTGGATCTCGTTCAGGTAACTCTCAACTTCCTTCATGAAGTAGTAACGTTCTCCGTACAGACCATTTTCCGCATTTGTCGAGCGATACTTTTCATCATAGTACTGGCTTCTGCTCTGCTCTATTGAATGAACCTTAACACCGGTTCCCAGCATACCGTATGTATTGTGGGTAGCCAAAGCTCTGTCCGCCGTCTGGTTCACATTCTGTTTTGTATAGCCTTCGGTTTCAATGTTGGAAATATTGTGTGCCGTTGTGTTCAATCCTGTTTTGGATGCAAACAGTCCGGATGTTCCGATTGTAAGTCCGAAAAAAGTAGATGCCATACCGTTTTCCTCTCTTAATTACCGATACCTTATCTGCCCAAGGTGTCCAAAAGGTGCTCGAGCATTTGATTTACCGCATTTATGAATCTTGAATTTGCATTGTA
>JAILNG010000136.1 GCA_024691875.1 Lachnospiraceae bacterium
TCCGTTTGTTCCGATATATTCGTCGATACTTTCGGGATTGATGACACCGCAGTTACGAAGAGCGATTCTGTGCTGCTTCTTATAGAATGCGGTCTCTGCAAGGGGTTTGATCTCGTTTTCTTCAACGGTCTCTTCGTAAACATACTTCTTTACGATACGACCTTTAACGAGATGCTCCTGAACGATTTCAGGAATGTATTCGGGCTTAACTGCCGAATAGAAAGTTCCTTCGGGGTAAACGATCATGATGGGGCCGAGTGCGCAAAGGCCGTGGCAACCTGTCTGAACGACTGCTACTTCCTTTGAGAGTCCTGCCTTCTCAATCTCTTCCTTCAAAAGGGACTGAATTTGCTGGCTTCCGGAAGAAGTACATCCGGTTCCGCCACAAACTAAGACATGTGAACGATACATAGTGTGCTTTCCTCCTTATTTCATTGCCTTCTGCAATGTGTAATCGTAGATGGGTGTTCCGCCGATAAGGTGCTTCTCAACTACTTCCATAGCCTTTTCGGGATTCATCTTAATATATGTTACTTTTTCTTTGCCGGGTTCGAGAACCTCAACGATGGGTTCGTACTGGCAAAGGCCGATACATCCTGTCTGTACGACAGAAATGTCTTTTAAATTCTTGGTCATAACTGCATCGGAAAGTGCGTTAAGAACAGGTCTTGCGCCGCTTGCGATACCACAGGTAGCCATACCTACGATAACACGGGTTCCTGCTTCGGATTCTGCACGAAGTCCAACCTGTCCCTGCATCTTGTCACGAATTGCCTGTAATTCTGCAAGAGATTTCATGTTTTTTTCCTCCTGGTCTTTGATAGTAAAGACTGGACCCTGACGGTCAGTCAACGATGATTAAATAACATTCTGTCCCGCATTGACTTCATCCGTGTTTTCTTTAAGAAAATCCTTGATGAAGAGGGACACCTCGGGAACGTTAAAAGGAACGTCTCCCAGAGTTTCGCGAAATTCTCTTGTATCGAGAGTGAAACTTTTTTGGTTGTATGTGTAAGTGTAGAGAAAGTCGCGTTGATGATGCATGACTATCAACTGATGCATTGTGGACACCATGTCTCCCAGGGGCATTCTGTCGATGCTGGAGAGGACATACGCTGCGCATATGCTTGTGCCTACACCGGGCGTTGACTTAATGTCAAAGCTCCCGCCGGTCATTTCCGCAGATTGTTTGAAAAACGGAACTCCCAGCCCCACCTTTCTGGTGGTTCGTGTGGTGAAAAACGGATCCGTAACTTTTGAAAGCTGTTCAGGCGTCATGCCGCAGCCGTTGTCCTCGATCCTGATCACGAGGCTGTCGTTTGCGGTGTTTGCTTCCACGGATATCTTTATCAGTGAGGCACCTGCCTTTACGGAGTTTTCGGTGATGTCCAGTACATTTAGTGAAATTTCAGTCATCATAGGCTTTACTTAGTTGTACTTTGCTAAGATCGAGTCAAGAGAGTCAACAGTAAGCTTGCCGTAAACATCATCATTGATCATCATTACGGGAGCAAGACCGCAGGCACCGATACAACGGCACGCGTCAAGCGAGAACTTTCTGTCGGGTGTGCATTCGCCGCCCTTGATGCCCAGCTTTTCTTCAAGCTTTTCGTAAACAGGGCCGGAACCCTTTACGTAGCAAGCAGTACCAAGGCATACGGAAATTCTGTACTGGCCCTTCGGGAAAAGAGCGAACTGTGCGTAGAAGGTGGATACGCCGTAAACCTTCTCAAGCGGAATGCCGAGCTCATCAGCGATCATTGTCTGAACTTCGATGGGAAGATAACCGTAAATCTCCTGGGCATGCTGCATTATGGGCATAAGGCAACCTTGCTGGTCTCTTAATTCACGGATGACTTCCTTGAGCTGGGCTTCCTGCTCTTTTGTTCCGGTGAAAGGAACTGAACTTTTTTTAGAGCTCATAGTGGAAACCTCCTAAAATATGTTGTTGGTTTTTCGTCAAAAGATCTGCGGAAAACTAGTCTTGTTAAAAAAATAACAAAAGGGCAGACCGTTCGTATTTTTTATTATATCACAACAGTGTTAAAAATACCACAAAAATCTGAGCGATGTTTCCGCATCGATTGTTTATAGTGGTTATTAGTGTTGCTAATCCGTAAACGGGCAATGGTTAAACTATACAAAAAAGCAGATGAAACAAACGTTATTTCTATATAGTTGTATTTTTTGATATACCGCTCGGCGGATAAAAAAATCTATATAAAAAAGGTCGATCTGAGGGCCGAATTATAATAATAGTTGCGGTTAATGATTGAATACGAGCCATTTTTTTGATAGAATAGACACAATGAAATAATCTGAAAACTAATACAAAAAATTCAAATAGGAGTTACAATCGGAGGTTTATATGACAGTTAAAGATGTACAGGAAACACTGGGAGCACGGTACGCCAGCGGAGAACAGTGGGCGGACAGAGAAGTGCACATGGCATGCGGTTCCGACATGATGAGTGATGTTCTGGCGTTTGTAAAGGACAGAGCAGTTCTCCTTACGGGACTTTGCAATCCGCAGGTTATCAGAACGGCGGAAATGATGGACGTTGTGGCAATCGTGTTTGTGCGCAGCAAAAAACCGGATGAGCAGATGATCGAACTGGCCAACGAAAGAGAGATCCCTCTCCTTTGCACCGGACACAGGATGTTTTCGGCATGCGGCCTTCTCTACGAAAAGGGATTACGCGGAGGTGCCGATTATGAGCGACTCAATTAAACTGAATTATCAGATCACAGACGAGGATTTCACAAGGGCGGGAGAAGCGTCCGGGGATGTGAAAAAAAGGCTTCGTCAGATGGGCTGTTCTCCGGAAGTTATCAGAAAAGTGGCCATCGCCATGTATGAAGGAGAGATCAACATGGTGATCCATGCAGACGGCGGAGAGATCGATGTGGAGATTACACCTGAAGATATAACCATGGTTTTGAAGGATAAGGGGCCGGGAATCCCCGATATAGAGAAAGCCATGCAGGCAGGCTATTCCACAGCGCCCGACAACGTGCGTGCTCTTGGATTCGGAGCGGGAATGGGACTCCCGAACATGAAAAAGTACTCCGATGAGATGCACATAGACACAGAAGTGGGAGTCGGAACAACCGTAACAATGAAAGTGTACCAGTGAAAAGTTTGAATTATGGGGTGATGTCTTGAACAATGACGAAAAGTTTACGAACTCGGTCCGCCTGGATCCGGACTTATGTAAGGGATGTATCAATTGCATAAAACGGTGTCCGACCCAGGCGATACGTGTCAGAAATCATAAAGCCAGTATTACAAAGGAGCGATGCATAGATTGCGGCGAATGCATCAGGATATGCCAGAATCATGCTAAATTGCCTTCTTATGATTCGCTGGACGTGATAAATAATTACGAATA
>JAILNG010000208.1 GCA_024691875.1 Lachnospiraceae bacterium
CAGCCGATCTGGGAAGTAGACGATGAGTACTACAACAAGGAGATCCTTCCTTACTTCAACGAGAAGTGCACAAAGTCAAAGGCAATCTTCGAAGAAGCAAAGAACTACATCCCCGGCGGTGTACAGCACAACCTGGCATTCAACAAGCCTTTCCCTATGTGCATGGAGAAGGCTGACGGTGCTTACATGTATGATAAGGACGGAAATCAGTACATCGATTTCCTTCAGGCAGGCGGCCCCACAATTCTCGGCAGCAACTACAAGCCCGTTCAGGATGCGGTTATCGACCTCATCAAGACCTGTGGCCCCACAACGGGACTTCTTCATGAGGCAGAGCTCCTCATCGCAAAAGAGATCCACAAGCATATGCCTAACGTAGAGATGTTCCGTATGCTCGGATCGGGAACCGAAGCATGTATGGCATCCTTAAGAATTGCAAGAATCGCAACAGGAAAGAAGAGAGTCATCAAGATCGGCGGAGCTTACCACGGCTGGTCAGACCAGCTGGTTTACGGCCTTAAGATCCCCGGAAGCCGTTACCTTCTTGAATCCCACGGAATCCCCAAGGGAGCATATGCCTTAACGGACGAAGTTCGTCCCAACGACCTTGACATGCTTGAGAAGATGCTCAAGAGGAACAAGCTTAAGGGCGGCACGGCAGCAGTTCTCATCGAGCCCGTAGGACCCGAGAGCGGAACAAGACCCGTTGCAAGAGATTACAACAAGGGCGTGCGTGCACTTTGCGACAAGTACGGCGCTCTCATGATCTTCGATGAAGTTGTTACAGGCTTCCGTGTAGCACTTTCAGGTGCTCAGGGCTTCTTCGATGTTGTTCCGGATCTCACCATCTTCGGTAAGATCGTTGCAGGTGGTTACCCTGCAGCAGGCGGTGTCGGCGGTAAGAAGGAGTACGCTCAGCTCATGGCTGCAGGCCTTGCAACAGGCAAGCACAGAGCTTACGTCGGCGGTACTCTTGCAGCTAACCCTCTTTCTTCACTTGCAGGCTACACAGCCATCAAGGAGATCGAAAGAACAAATGCCTGCGAAGTTGCGGGACGTATGGGTGACAGGCTTTGCGACGGCCTTAAGGAATTGGTTGACCGTTACGGACTTCCTTTCGTTGCTTACAACCAGGGCTCTATCGTTCACCTTGAGTGCACAGGCGCAATGAGCTTTGACTTCTCATCCATGAGCTTTGTAAAGAGTGCATTGGGACTCTTAAAGCACAAGGATATGATGTATGTCCGCAAGGATTCCATGGAGAAGATGGGCGCAGCTTACATGGCAAACGGTATCATCACACTTGCCGGAAGCCGTCTCTACACTTCACTTGCAGACACTCCCGAGATCATCGACGAAGCTTTGAACCGCTTCGAGAACGTCTTCAAGCATGTTAAGAAGACAGACAAGGGACTTGTTAAATAATTAAACAGACAGCTATCTTTATCGAAATAGGTCAATAAGTTGAAGGGCATTCGTTCATACGCAGGCGGATGCCTTTCTTTCGTGTCGGGCAGGTTTTACAGGGTTAATTTGCACCGGATAAATTGCACCGAAATTTATTATTTTGACTCACACTTTACTTTATCTTAATGGATTTTTTCGGACCTATTTAGTATAATAAGCAGAGTTATTGACTAAATAATGAAAAGAGGTTTACTTATGGCAATCAACGCAAAGACAGCTAAAGAGTTTAATGCGGAATTAAAAAAAGAACTTGAGCAGAAGCTCAATGAAAAAGTGAACGAAAAGCTTCCGTTCATTGAGGGAGACAGAAAAACGCGTAAATATGCGGATGCTCATGAAAGAGATGTCCACATTAACATTATAATGTTTGTGGTATGCTCACTTCTTGTGCTTGCAAACATCGCAATCTTGATGGCAACAAAAAATCAATTTGTACGCGAACATTCATGGTGCAAGCCCTATACATTGATCCTGGGTCTTGCAGTCATCGCATTCTGGGCGTGGATCGCCTTTGCACAGAAGAAAAAAGCTGAAAAGTTCGGACCTTTCATTGCCTATTCATATGCCCTTTATTACGTGCTCATAATGCTTTTCACAGCGAACACGGCATATACCCTTCTCATGGTTCCCGCCGTTTTCGTCTACATGCTTCACTACG
>JAILNG010000219.1 GCA_024691875.1 Lachnospiraceae bacterium
CGTCCTTCGTCAAAGATCCTGTCAGCAAAGAGTGCCAGCCCCTTTGACACCTGAAGTACGTCTTTCTTCTCTATCTCCTTTGCGGAAATGTTCAGATCATCAAGAATGCCGTTCAGTTCATTCAGTTCATCGGATTCAAGATCGATAAAGGATCCGTCCGACAAACGGAAAAACTTCTTTTTGAGCCTGTATGCACGGAAAAGAGATTTCAACTCTTCCTTGGTCACATCTCCGTAGGTAAGGTTCAGTTCAAGCAGATCGCTTTCTCCCGAAACGTTTAATCCGATGGAGAATTTTCTGCTTCTGGAAGACTTAAGCTTTTTGAAATCTTCGGAATAGAAAAGATCCGCATGTTCCTTAAGTGATTCTACTCCGCTTGAAATGAAATCATAGATACCGTTATCTGCTTTAAGAAGGTAAAAGCCCGAGTAAGCTTCAAAACCATTAGCTTCGAGGATGTTGCAAATGTTTTTTTCCTCAGTCTTATTGCGTAAGATGATGTAAGGCTCGCTCTTGGGACTTTCGAAGGAATTAAATCGATACTCTCCGTAGGTGTAGATGATCTCCGCTTTAATGTAGGAATTATATCTGTCGAAGTAGATCTCCGCCTTAAAGTCAGGTGTAATGTATTTGTCGGAAAGATCCTCGGGAATCTCAAACTCCATGGTATCATGAAGTTTTGGAAGAACAAATTCCAGAAAACGCTGCTTATACTTGCCTTCAAAAACAAGAGGTGTTCTGTCTCCTCCCAGATTGTTGAAAAACGGAAGGAAATTATGAAGAAACACCTTGTCCGGAGTATAAAGGAATCCGTCTCTGTAAAGGATCTCTCCGTTTTCTGTGATGGGAATAACAGGTTCCTTGTCTTTATAATCAAGTATGATCTCATCTTCCATATTTATGAGTTCAAACTCAATATTAGGATTTGTAGGCACCACATGTACATCAAAATACTGATTACCGTACAATTCCAAGGAACAGGAAAGATTACCCATTTGCTTTAAGAGTTTAATAAATAAAAACTTAGAAATAACCAATTGAGATTTTACAAACAGCTCGCTGCCCTCTTTACCTGCGGTAAGCTCCGCCACATCGTAAATCCCGAGAAGAAAATCCAAAAATGCCTTGGAATCACGGTCAAAAGCACTTTCATTGTAAATAAAATGGAAATCTTTGCCCAAGACTATGGGATCCTGTCTTACGAAAGATTCAAGGAATTTCTTTAAATTTTGAACCTTGTACAAGCGATTACTTCCGACTTTAATGGAAATAGCCGCTTTACCGGAATTGTTTTTAAGCATTGTACCAAGGTTGATAACCGGCTCTATATGAAAAACATCACCTGTCTTTGACAGAGATGACATATTGTCAAAATAATCCAAAACATTGTAGATTCTCTTCTCTTCAGCTGTTTTGGGAAGATTACCCTCTTTCTTTTCCTGATGTTTGTAAAGCATGCAAAGCGCGCATATGACATGCTTACATGCGCCGTGTCCCAATATGCTTCCCGGGCAGGAGCAGGAGTAATCAAACATCCCGTCCTCAAGTTCATTGATGAGTACGGTATAGCTGCTGCTTCCTTTGATAATAAATTTGTATTTCTTATTTTGTTTTGAATAAGACGCGTTTTGAATGTGTCCGTTCTTGTAATAGGTGACACCGCGCAGATAGGTACCTTCATCAGGCGCCAGATTTCTGATCTTTTGCTTGGTTAAATGAATCATTTTATTCCCCTTGAATTAGAAAAGCTGTTTGTTTAAGATAACTGTTCAGAAATTAAATATTATGTATCAAAATCAAATGATAATTGAAGTTCCTCCTGGACTTCGATCTTGAAATCTTCAAGTTTTTCAGGATTTACTATAGGAAGATCCGAAAGTGATGAAAGTCCGAAATTCCTTAAGAATTCCTCAGTTGTACCGAATGCAATGGGACGTCCGGGAGCTTCGATCCTTCCGAGCTCGCAAACAAGATTGTATTCTACGAGTTTGCTGACCGCATGATCACAATTTACGCCTCTGATAGCAGCTATCTCATTTCTGGTAATGGGTTGCTTATAGGCGATGATCGAAAGTGTTTCCAAAAGTGCGTCCGTCAATACATGCTTTCTCGGAGCGTGAGCCACTCTGATAATGTACTCATACATATCAGGCTTAGTGCAAAGCTGGAAGGAATCATTGAGCTCAATGATCTGAATCCCTCTGTTGCTTTCCTTGTACTCTATCATCATGTTTCTTAAGATGTTTCTGACGATTGTAACATCCTGTTCCAAAGCTATTGCTATCCTGTCTGCTTCGATAGCTTCACCCATGGTAAAAAGTATTGCTTCGATTTTTGCTTCAAGATCTTTAATATTGTCCATTTATTCACCCTTATAATCCAAAGCCGTTATTTTCATCAAAATCAACGATGTCCTCAGCTGTGTATTCGATCTCAATGTCATCAAAAATATCATTTTGAACCACGTTCATTCTTCCCATCTTCATGAGTTCAAGAACACAAAGGAAAGTCACAATGACATCCATTTTGTCATTTCCGCCCTCAAGGAGCTTTCTGAAAGAAAAATGCCTGTTTAGAAGTCCGTATTCCTGAACAGAATACATCTTTTTAGTGAGACTGACCTCTTCTTTTTCAATCTTTCCGAACTTGGAACGCACGGGATCGATCTTGTCTTCACGACGTTTCATGACACTGTCAAAGATCTCGTTTAACTTTGATAATGTAATGTCATTCAACAGTTCGCTGACCGGAACGACCTCATGGTAGTTCAGAATTTCCGGCGGTAGATTACTCTTTTTAAAGAAAACCCTGTCAGCATCAACAGCCATGTCTTTTAGTTCCAAAGATGTGTATTTGTACATCTTATATTCAAGGAGCCTTTCAACCAGCTCTGCTCTGGGATCGATCTCTTCTCCGGTTTCCTCATCAACTTCCTTGGGAAGAAGCATCTTGGATTTAATTCTGAGCAATGTGCTGGCCATCAAAAGAAATTCGCTCATGGAATCAAGATTCTGTTTCTCGATCCCTTTGATCGCATCAAGATACTGATCGGTAATGAGCGCAATCGGAATGTCGTAAATGTTAACCTTATTAATATCTATCAAATGCAGAAGGAGGTCTAAAGGGCCTTCAAATGCATCAAGCTTTATCGGGATTGACATAAGATCCTCTTTTGAACGAAAATTTTTTAACTGAAGTATTATAACATAAAAAAGGCGAAAAAAGAAGAATTTAAGCCAAATAAAATTGCATAAAAAGAAGAGATAAACTCAGAGCTCTATTATATCAATTTCACATCTGTTAAACAGCCTGAGCGGAAGCAAATGCTCCCCTGCCCCGGAAGAAACCAGTTGATTGCCTGCATAAAATCCTCTGTCTCTGTGCTTTACGCCGTAAGTTGAGTAAACAATTCCTCCAAATCCGGGTATTCTGACAAAGCCACCGTGAAGATGGCCTGAAATGATCAGATCCGGTTTTAATACCTTGTTGTAGTAACCGTAAAAATCAGGATTGTGAGCCAGCAACAGACTTTTCTTGTTTTCGGGAACATCAATAAAAATGTCGGTGTTTTCTTTTGACATATCATAAGCTCTGCCTTTTTTATAATGTTCTTTTCGCAAAGAAATGCCGTAAATCTCCAATTGATCGTTGAAGCTCAGATGACTGTCATCCAAAACATGACAAGAAGAAGGAAGGGCAGATAACAGCTCCTTCCATTCCTTTTCATAAACTTCTCTGTAACGTAATTCGTGATTTCCCAAAGAAAAATAGACATCTGCAATTTCAGAAAGCTGAAGAAAAGCTTTCTTTGCATTTTGATGATCGGGTGAGGAAGCTGTGATAATGTCTCCTCCGATGAGGATCATATCCGGCTTTTCCTCCCTGATTTTTTTCAGATCTCTTTTAGTCAGCGCATTGTTGTGAAGATCGGTAAAGGCTATGGCTTTAAGATTCAAGCCCATCCCCGTTTTGATCCTTACATACTTTCTGCATCTCAACTGAAAGTACTCATAGATAATATATGCGATTAAAACAATAATAATTGCCGTAGAAAAGATCTCTATGCCTGTCATTGTCACTCCGAAAGTACATAAAAATTCACGGTAAAAGTAACGTCAACTTCCTCATTTTCATAGCTGTAAACCGGAACATTCACATTCGAAACCGTATTAAAGTATTTGGCCTCATTAAATGTATAAAGCATATCAATAATGTCATAGAAAGGTCCGTGAACCGTCATGGAATAAGAACCTTTTGAATAAGTGTCCAGCTTTTCCAGTCCGTTAAACGTCAAATTATTCTTGACCAGCTTGTCACCCACTGTTTCTTCAACAAATCTGAGCATTTCGGAATCATTCCAGCCCACAGGAAATTTGTTGACCGTCTTATAGTACTCTTCCATGGATCTGTATAGATCGGTAGTAATTGAATTGTATCCCATTTGTTGAGCATAAAGCTCTGTGATCAGATTTTCTCTTTTAACTATGTCTTTTTCAATTTCTGCAGTTTCATCCCTTAAAGGACTTAAAAACAGGTTCTCGAAAATAACTACCGCAACAATTACGAAAGCAAGAACCATCAATATTTTTTCTCTGATCGTTATCT
>JAILNG010000221.1 GCA_024691875.1 Lachnospiraceae bacterium
GACATCAGGTCCATGCAGAGATGCTTTAAGATATGATGAAAAAATAACACCGGTGCAGGCTCCGACCCGCATCGGTGTTTTTATGTTTTTCATAACCGCCAATGTTCATTTATTCTTTAAGAAGTGCATGAATACTGTAAGCATTAAGCGCGGAAACCTCTGTTGTAATCTTTTGCGTCAACATAGGTTTCGTTAAGACATCCTTTGCCGTAAGTGAGGCCGGCGTAAACGCTTTGTGCGTTCCTCATGAGAGGTCCGGCGGTATCGTTTTCCGCAAGGGTCTTAAAGGAATCCCTGAGCTTTGTGATAACATCCGTAACGATGTCCAGAGCTTCCGGATTGCTGCCTGCAACGGCAGAAGCGAGCCTCTTGTTGCAGTAGCTGTAAAGACTCAGCAGATCCCGGGCAAGACCGCCTTCGTAATTGAGGCTTGATATCAGCTCGTTCATGAAGCGGGTAGCGTCATGAACACGGGCTGTAAATTCTTTAAGATCCTTGTTTTCATATGCCTTTTTCGCGTTCCTGATGTCACAGAGTACGATGTCGTAGAGGATGACGATCAGATCGCAGGAATTTGCTTCCGTAACACGAAGTGTAAAAGCTTTGATTTCTTCTCTGTTCATTTAAATGTCCTTATGACTGTAAAAGATTTAAAATGTTCTGAGGTCTTTCGTTAGCCTGTGAAAGCATTGCTGTCGCAGCCTGAACGAGCACCTGCAACTGGGTGTAGGTAGCCATTTCGCTTGCCATGTCGGTGTCTTCGATTCTGGAAAGAGCTTCAGTCAGATTTTCTGCGGAAGTGTCCAGGGAATTGATGGCATGATCCAGACGATTCTGGTAAGCACCAAGCTTGGCACGGATCGCCGAAACATCAAGGATCGCATTGTTGAACAGAGTGATGGCATGCTGTGCACCGTCCTGTGTGGAGATGTCGGCTGAGTCGACGAAAAGTGTGGTGGTGTCTACACAAGGGATCCTGATCTCCATTGTCTGACCTTCGCTTGCGCCGATCTGAAGTGTCATGGGACCTGCATCGAGAACCGTGACTGTGGTCTCTTTGCTGATGGAACCCTTGGAAGCCTGAAGCACCATTTCGAAGCCGTCTCTGTCGCGGACTGTGATGTAATCGCCGTTTACGGAAACTGTTGTTGTCTCTGTGAAACCACCCGCGTTCTTTCCGTTCTTTGTAACAACGGACTGACCGGCTGAAATGCCCGTAACTGCAGCACCTGTGGAGATCGTGGTGTTGTAGAAGTTAAGGGTGTTGTCTGCGGTTACTGTGAGAGTTCCCGTGGAATCCATCGAGAAGGATGCTGCAGAAAGGTCTGTATCGTCAACAGTTATGGTAAGCGAAGGAACTTCTGCGTTGCAAAGCTCTTTCATAGCTGTGATCACCGCACCGTTTGTGTGATCGGATGAGAGAGTCTGTGTTCTTGTAAGTGTGTTTCCGCCTGAAGTGTAAACCATTGTAAGAAGTGTATCCGTTACTGTGAAATCAATGGTGTCACCATCGGAAACCGCCACATGGATGCTTCCTGTGCCTGCGTCTTCCGACATGTCAATGTTTGAGGATGCGGAAGGATTTGCAAGTACAAAGTCAGGATCCGAAATGGAAAGGCTGAGGCCGGAAACAGAAGACTCAAGCGAGAAATCATTTCCGTTTGCGTTCAGCGAGAAGATGCTGTTGTAAGCTGTTCCGTTGTAAGATCCTGCGCTTGCAAGTGCGGTATTTAACGCATTTGCGATGGTGGCCTTTGTGGAGCCTGCGGGGATCGTAACAGTCACGGTGTCTGTGTAGCTGCCGTCAGCGGAAGCGATGGTGAGTTCCAGATTTCCGCCGTTGTATGTGAGTGCTGCTTCTCCGACTGAAAAATCGGAAGAAGTGTTCTCTGCAAGATAGCCGCTGGTGTCGTAAGCAGTAACGGAAGAGTACTCGGGATCCGCTGCTGTGAAAACGAGGTAGCTGCCTGCTGTTCCGGTCTCAACCGTAAGATTTACGAGAGAACCGGAAAGGGTAGAGTAAAGCTGGGTAACAGCTGTGATAACGTCGTCGTTTGTAGGATTTGCGGGAAGTGCGGATGAGGATTGGGTACGAACCGTTGCTTCGTTCTCGATGTAGGTCATCGTTACTTCGCCGTTGTTTATTGTAAATTCAAGGGAACATTTCTTTCCGTCGGGGGTTGAAAAGATGGCGGACATTGTTCCTTCGGAAGCTGCTGCGGAAGCAACGTATTCAGCTCCGTTAACGGTTGCGGGGCGATTGTTGCATATGCCTGTGTTATCGTCCGTAACTGAAATGGAGATGTCTTTTCCGGAGGAAGCGGTAACTGCGGAAAGGGAAACGTAGCCGTCGTTTTCGGAGAAGGAAACCGTGAGGGCGTCCATTCCGGAAGTCTCGGAAGCCAGCTTCTTGATCGAAGCGATCACATCCGCGTAACTGTCGGAAGCGGGAGCTTCGTTAGCCGAGATCACGTTACCAGCGTAATCCGTGTACTCCATGAGTACGTTACCGGCAGTGATCGTAAATCTGACAGTTTCTGAGAGGCCTGTCTCGCCGTTGTTTATGGTGTAGGTCAGAGAGCCTGTTCCGCAAGTGTTGTCGGCTACTATGCCTTTGCAGACAGCGGAAGCACCCTTGGCACTTTCTGTACCGATGGAAACAGCTGCATCAGTGCCTCTTGCAATGGAGGTTCCGGAAAGTCCGAGAGCGGTTGCAAGGTTTGAATTGCTGCAGCTGATGGAAAGAGTAGCGTCCGATCCGTAGTCCTCCGTTATGAAGATGAGGCTCGTTGTACCCACGAGTGCATCCTGAGCGGAAACGGGAGCAAAGCCGCCTTCGCCTGCTTCATCAGCCACACCGTTGGTGAGTCCGACGTAAACGCCCATTCTGTCACATGTTGCCGTGAGTTTTGTAAGGATCGTGTCGATGGTGTCACCTGCTTCGATGGTGACTTCTTCGCTGTTTATCGTGATCTTTCCCTGATCGGGAGCTGTAGAAGACCTGAGCTTTGTCATTACGACTGCCTGAGAGCCTTCCTTGTCCACTTCGAAGGTGTAGCTCTTAACGCCTACACTGTCGGAAAGGGAAATGAGCTTAACTGCATTGTTGTCGGAGTAGGAACGTCTGTCAACCGTACCGTCAAGAAGAGTCTTTGTGTTGAATTCGGTTGTTGTGGAGATTCTGTTGATCTCCTGCTTCAGCTGGATAACTTCGTCCTGGAGTGTGGCGCGGTCTTCGTCGGTGTAGGAACCGTTTGCGGCCTCAACAGCCAATTCTCTCATTCTCTGAAGCATCTGCTCGACTTCGATCAAAGCACCTTCAGCTGTCTGGATAACGGAGATTCCGTCGGATGCGTTTCTGGATGCCTGATTCAGACCTGCGATCTGAGTCTTCATCTTTTCGGAAATTGCAAGTCCGGCTGCGTCATCCGCCGCACAATTGATCCTGTATCCGGATGAAAGTCTCTGGAGACTCTTTTCAAGTGAAGTGTTGTTTTTACTTAAGATGTTGTTGATCTTTAATGCCGAAATGTTGTGATTAATTCTCATTCACTAACCTCCTGATGTGGCGAAGTTACTCGCTGTCCGCCTGTCTCACGTGGGTTACGAAGACTTTTGCGATGCGGTAGAGTTCATTGGAAGGACTCGTGCTTTCCGCATCCTCCGGAACATCCTTGTAAAGCCCCGAAGTCTTGTAATCGTAGCGATCTGAAGGAACTTCCTCGGCGCCGTAGAAGATGGAGCCGATCTGAATCCCGTTCTGTGCCAGAGCCGCAAAGAGATTTAACTGTCTGTCTTTGAGGTCTGCCATGCCTTTGGCGGTGGTACTGCTTATAAAGCATTTCATTTTATTATCTTCGATGGTGGCTTCTGCCGAAACGGTACCAAGGTTTTCTGTGGGAACCGAGGCATATACTTTCGAAGCCGATCTTTCCGGATCATCCACGATGGTAACTTTCATGCTTAGGATCTCGTTACCCGTATCGATCGGAATGTTATAGAACTTACGCTTGCTCAAGCGGTTCATGAACTTAATGCCCACGTCCATTTTCTTGAGCGCCTTGACGTCCTGTCTGTTAAGGGAAGGATCGTGCTGGATCTCCTTTTTGATCTCTTTGGATTCTTCCGTGAAGGATCTGAATGCTTCCTCCATTTCCTCATCGCTGTTAAGGCTTTCGAGAAAATCGGGAAGGATACCTTCTTCTCCTGTTGCCAATGTCTTGAAGCGTTTCCAGTTTTTGAAGATCGTTGTGTCTTCGTTTAAAAGGTCTTTTGCCGCCTCAATGTTTTCTATGCTTGTAAGTACATTGAAATCTTCCAAAAACCTGGTGGCGTTTGTGCCGCTTGCCGCCAGCTCGTTCAGGTTCTGCAGCCATTCGATGGCGGTGTAGTGAGTGTCTTCGGAAAGTTCCTTTAATGTATTATCGGCAGATTCCACCAATTTATTTAGTGTGATCGCTTCGGGAGATGCAGGTTTTGAAAGTCCCGCACGTATCTTGTTTTCAATCCTGTCAACGTCTCCGGACACTTTCGAAAGATTTTGGAAAGTGTCGTTTATAATAGTTTCATGTCCTAAAACTTTTCCTGAACGAACAGCGGTGAGAAGGCCCTGTAATGTGGGCTCCGCTCCGTTTTTGAACACGTTTCCGAGAGCAGTGTCTTCGGATTCCTTGATCTGATGAAGAGCTCTGTAGATGGCGAGATAAGCATCTCTTTCATCGGGTGTGAGTTCGTTCTTTTTGTCGAGATTAACAAGGAAGGTTGCGTAGGAGTCCTCGGTTGTAATTCCGTTCTCTGCCTTGATCTCGGTCGCCTTTGAAATAAGGTTATCGAGGGATTCGTTAAGGGGGTTCACGCCTTCGCGGATCATTTTAACGGTAACGGAAGGAGACAGGTCGGTGAAAGCTTCCTGTAACTTTGCGTCGTATTCCGCTACCTTATTTATGTTGTCGGGAGTGATCTCTGCGGAAGCGTAACCTAAGATCCTTGTGGCTCTTCTGGTTTCTTCCGTCACGGGAAGACCGGCGTTTTCAATGAGGCTGTCAACGTTTCCGAAAGCCTTTTCCATACTGTCTCCGTACTTTGCGGAGGGAGAAGTCATGACGGTTTCGAAGGTCTGGTTGAACTTGCCCATTACATGGCTGTAAGTGCCCTGTCCGTCTTCAAAAAGTTCATTTATCGTAATGTTCTGAGCCTTATCCACTGTGTCGTAGACCAGGGATGCGGGCATGTTTTCGATCTCTTTTAATTTCTGAGTGGTGTCCTTTAAAAGATCCACGTCGTTCTGTGTGTAGCTTCCCGGAGCTGCGCCCGACTGCCTGAAGAAATCGGAGTAGTAGCGATTTTCAAGAGTACGAAGATCGTTAAGCAGTCTGTTCATGGAAACGGAATCGATGCGGATGCCTTCCTTTGCGAGACGGTAGCCCGCTTCGTAGGTCATTTTTGCCTTAACCTCTTCCAGCTGGCGACGGGCCTTGATGGAAGCCGCATTTCCCATACCTGAATTGGAGTATTCCTCAAGGTAGGTGGGAACGATGGCGTTGGAATATACTTCTTCCTGGGCTTCGTGGAGTTCTCCCAGGGAAAGCTCCAGCTTGTCTGCCGCGTATTCACCGGTCTGAGCGGCTTTTTTCGCAACTGCATAATCTATGCCTGCGTCTGTGACGGCGTCGTTGTTCTTGATGATCTGTCTGACCTGCTTGGCAGCGGTGGAAAGGAGATTTGCGGACTTGGGATCCTGACCTACGGAAATGGCATCAACCGCGCGAGTGAGCACTTCGTCCTTTGTAAGCTTGATCTTTGTGATCCGGGCATATGCTTTCAGGTTGTCAGCCGTTAAGGGAATGTCCTTCTTGATAAAATCCTGAGCGGCTTCCATCAGATCTTTGCTCTGCCTTAAACCGGCCTGGAAAAGCAGGTGGCTGACGGTGGGCTGCAACTGGTTCCATGCAGCGTCGGTCAGAGTTTTTTCTTTCTTTGAAACATTGGATGCGGAACG
>JAILNG010000228.1 GCA_024691875.1 Lachnospiraceae bacterium
TCGTTATTATAGCACATATTTCTTCCATCGCCATATGTAAATTTTGTAACGGCTTATCACGAAATGTAAAAAGAGCCACAGAGTATTAATGCTCTGTGGCTCGTCTTCCCGAATCAAAACCCAGTTTTTATTCTCCGATAGAAGCTGTTCTGTATATAAATCTGACATTTCCCGTCTGTCCTTTTGCAAGTCCGGAGAAATTATTGTACTCATCCGCTGCTTTAAGAAGCTCATGAAGCTTATCGGATGAAGTTTCAAGCGATCCTGCGATTTCTCGGATTGCTGAGGTCATTCCCGTAAGATCCGCACCATTTACAGAATCGGAAAGCATCACTGCTCCGTCCCTTATCTGATTTACAGCTTCTTCCAATTTTGTTGTTTCATCCGCAAGCGTTGAAAGATTGGAGCTTAAAAGTACAGCACCATCCGTGTAATCTTTAACACCCTTGCAGAAAGTGTTTACGCTGTCCAGCTGGGCTTTTACCGCACTGACGGTCTGTATGCCTGTTTTTACTTTAACGTACATTTCGGAGCCTGTGGGGATCGCTTTTAACTGTGTGTTCATGGTTTTTACAGTCCCGTCAAGTACTGCGGCGTAATTGCTGCGGGTAAGTTCAGGGATGTTCACTCCCGCTGAAATCAGGGAAGTGTAGGCGGTTTTAAGAAGGGATTCAAAAATCTGTTCACTTCCCGCAACAAGTGCCGCATTGTTGGATGTAAGTTGTTTTGCACCGGCGTCAAGCTGACCCACTGCGTTTTTCAGTTTCCCGGTTCCGTCCGAAAGAT
The DNA here is from genome assembly GCA_024691875.1 of Lachnospiraceae bacterium. Taxonomy (GTDB): domain Bacteria; phylum Bacillota; class Clostridia; order Lachnospirales; family Lachnospiraceae; genus RGIG3528. The sequence continues at coordinate 787 of JAILNG010000228.1, forward strand.
CGTTCATTGCTCCCGCAAGTGTTGCAGCACCCTCTGTAAGTGCATTGCAATCCTTTTCCAGTTTTTCGAGCTTTGCGTTGAGCTCATTTCTGTCAGAAGCCGTGTCTGTTTCGATACCCCTGAAAATTTCATCCGTCACGAGAGTCAGGCTCGTGAGAAGTTTAAAATTCTCGGCATCGCATTCGACGGTGATCCTGTCCGGATCCTCTATGCCTGTAAGAGCATTACCGAAGCCGGGGAAGGCAAGGCCGCAGACTGTGGTCTTTGAACCATCCGAGGAAACAGAACCTCTTGAAACTGTCACATTTTTAAAATTGTTATTATTGAGAAGAAGAACGGAAACCGCTGCGAAAGGCGTCTTTTCCTTATCGTTAAACTCAAATGTCATGATCACATGGCCGCTCTTTCCGGCAAGTGAAGCGGGATCGATCCCCTTGCCGTCCAAAGTGTAAGTCACATGAAGATCAACCGGCAATTCTTTGTCTGTTTCCCCTCTGTAGACGATCTCGTTCCCCTGAGCCTTCCAAGTGATGTCTTCTCCATTCTGCGAAAAAGTTTCCTTACCGCTCACGTTCTTAACGCTTTGAAGTTCTGAACGATCCTTGATCTCGTCAGCGCCATCGCTGTTTTTCAGTCTGTCACTGACTATGACTTTGGCTTTACTGCCGTCCGCATTTGCGATCACATAGACGGTTTCGTCCTTATCCACGCTCTCTTTTTCGGAAAGTGCATTTTTAAGTGTCTCAGTGATCTCATTCTTTTTGTCTGTTATCGTATTTTCAAACTCCGCTGCCTTGTCGGGTTCAGAGTCACCGGCATAGACCGTATTTAAAGGTGTTGCGAGCGAAAGCATCAGGCCCGCGCTCAAAACCATGGATATCACTTTTAATATTCTTTTATTCATAATCTTACCTTTCCTTTCTCAAGTTATTTATTGCTCTGTACGGCTTTTTTCATTCCTATGGTACTGTGAGTGATCACCCCGTCAAATGCCGAAAGGAATGCAGGCAGGATCAGAACAACCGCAAACATGCTAACGATCGCGCCTCTTGCCATGAGTCCGCACATGGAGCTGATAATGTCCAGATCAGAATACATCGCAACTCCGAAGGTAGCAGCGAAGAAGCCCATTGCGCTGACAAATATCGAAGGGATGGCTGAGGAAAGCGCCTTCGATACAGCTTCCTTCTTTCCTGCTCCGTTTACTCTCTGTTTTTTGTAACCGTTTGTCATCAGGATCGCGTAGTCCACCGTTGCGCCCAGCTGAATCGTACTGATGCAGATGGGTGCGATGAAAGGAAGGCTCGTGCCCATGTAATAAGGAATGCCAAGGTTAATGAAGATGGCAAATTCTATCACTGCCACAAGAAGCACAGGGAGCGAAACGCTCTTCGTAACAAATGCGATGATCACAAAGATCGCTGCAATTGAGATTATCGAAACCCTCGTAAAGTCTGTGTCAGTTACCGAAACCATGTCTTTCGTGCAAGGTGCTTCGCCGATCAGCATCGCATTTTGATCCCATTTTTTAATGACTGAATTGATCTCATCGATCTGTTCATCCACTTCTTCACTTCCGACGTAGTACTCCGAACTGATGACCGTGAGCGAGTATCTGTCACTCTTAAGTGTTTCTGTCACGCTCTTCGGAAGAAATTCCTCCGGAACTCCGCTTCCGAGAACCGAGTCGAGTCCCACGGCAAACTTAACGCCTTTGATCTCTCCCAGTTCATCAAGCATCTCTTTTGCATCCGCAGGATCCATCTTTGCATCTGACAGCACCATGTGAGTGGATGCCATGTTAAACTCTTTTTCAAGTTTTCTGTTTGCCGTAACGAAATCTATATTTTCAGGTAATACATTGCTCATATCGTAGTACTTTTCCGTATGCATGTAACCGTACAATGCAGGGAAAAGAACGATCAAAAAGATCACTATGAACACTGCCGGCTTTGAAGTAACCGCCTTCGCCACCTTGTCCATTTTCTTCGGCATTAAGGATCTGTGTTTTGTCTTCTCGATCAGGCGGTCAAACACAAGGATAAGTGCCGGAAGTGTGGTAATGCTTCCGATCACACCCAATGCAACCCCTTTTGCCATTACTATGCCCAGGTCCTTCCCCAAAGTAAAACTCATAAAGCAAAGAGCTATGAAGCCCGCAACTGTTGTGAGAGAGCTTCCTATGACCGATGTGAACGTATTTGAGATCGCATGCTTCATGGCCCTCTTGTTGTCTCCCGGGAATCTCACTTTCTGCTCGGAGTAACAATTCCAAAGGAAAATGGAGTAATCCATGGTTACAGCAAGCTGAAGCACTGCCGAAAGGGCTTTTGTAATGTAGGAGATCTCACCCAGCCAGTAGTTTGTGCCCAGGTTCAACAGTATTGCCATTCCCATGCTTGCAAGGAAGATAAAAGGAATTATGAAGCTGTCCATGAAGATCATCATCGCTACAACCGCGCAAGCCACTGCAAGCCCCACGTAGATCGGCTCTTCCTTTTCGCAAAGATCCTTAAGATCCGTTACCAGTGCCGACATGCCCGTAACAAAACACCTGTCCCCGGCCGTCTTTCTCACCTGTCTGATTGCCTCTATGGTTTCATCCGCAGATGTTGAAGTGTCAAAGAACACCGCGACAAGTGTAGAGTCTCCCGAATTCAGCATGTTGTACCATTTATCCGGAAGGATCTCCGCCGGCACACTGCAATCCGCAACGCTGTAAAACGAAGCAACCGTGGCCACGTGATCCACCTTTTCAAGCCTTTCCGTCAGATCCCTGATCTCGCCCGGCGTCATCCCGTCAACCACAATGATCGAGAATGCCCCTTTTCCGAAATCTTCCAATAATATATCCTGCCCTTTAACCGTTTCCATGTCTTCGGGCAAATAGGTCAACATGTCGTAATTGATCCTTGTTTTCATCATCCCGTACAACGACGGCACTATGAGAAGCAGCGCCAGGATCAGTATCGGAATGTGAAACTTTACTATAAATCCACTTAACTTTTTCATTAGCTTTACCTCGCTTTCTTAATTTTAGGTTTTTGAATCTGTGAGAGGGATCGGTCACGCATATATATGCTTGGCAGCCATGCGTTTCCTTGATTTATGTACGTATGGTACAACGACTCCGTTTCCTCTTCTACGGATAAAAAAAGAAGCGTGTCTGAAAATCAGACACACTTCAAAATCTGCCTAAAAATAATTTTCTAATCCAATGTTTGCGGGGTTCCGCCGTTTTTAATGATCTTGTATTCCGGAGTTCGCATCTTCTCAACCAGCTGCCGCGTCATGCCTTTAAACAGGTACTGAACACAGGCCACCTTCGTTTCGATCCCTTCCGTCATTCCTTCTTCCATCCAGATCTCGAAGATCCCCATGACAGCCTCATCAAGCATACGTCCCAGGAAATCCAGGTCATCCTGCGGGATGTCATCCGTTCCTGCTTCCCTTAAAATGAACTTCGCAGTGATCTCCTTTATGATGTCGCGGAAGTAATCCTTCAAGATCTCACGATTAGCGGAATTGTAGATGTGATACACCGCTTTTTTGTTCTTGATAGCAAAGCTCAGCGCATCAACAAGCCCCTTCTCCCACGTGTCGTAGTTCTGGGAATTGTCCACCGCTCTGCTCAGATCGCTGTGTAGCACATCCGTCAGCAGATCGTAAATGTCTTTATAGTGATAATAAAATGTGTTGCGGTTGATCCCGCATCTTTCTACGATGTCCTTAACCGTGATCTTGTCAAAGGGAACTTCGTTCAAAAGTTCCACAAAAGTGTTGATTATTGCTTTTTTTGTAAATGCTGCCATTTTTATCCCTTTACCTTTGTCTCAAAACCAAGGGATACCTTACAAAAAAAGGAAAGGAAAGTCAATTAATTGCGGATAAAATCACATGCCGCCTACTTTAAATTCCACAATTCTCCGTTGGGCATCATACTAACTTCTCCCTTAAGAACTTCCGGCTCCTTACCGGTAAGGTCAGTGATCACGACCTCCTCCCGATAATTGTAGTCTGTTCCTTCGCCTTCTTCATAATAAAGATCCTGCGGCGTTCCTCCTGTTCTCCGGGCCATGCAAAGTAGATGATGTCCTCCGCAACAAAGTACTTCAGCACAAAAACCTGATTCCAGAAATTCTTTGCATCCAAATAGTTTTTTTCCATGGTCCCTCCCTTTCTATATAAATAATGCAGACCACCGGTTTATGGGTAGCCTGCATATGCATTCTGTAAAAAATTGACCTATAACCCCGTCCCCAAAGGTTCATTTTGCCAGCAGCATTCTGTCGTTGACCATTTCCTCTCCGTTGAGTTCGGAGAACTTTTTAAGAAGGTCCTCTACAGTAAGCTTTTTCTTTTCTTCGCCCTTTACATCGAAGATGATCCGTCCGTTGTTCATCATAATGAGGCGGTTACCGTGAGCGATAGCATCCTTCATGTTGTGGGTGATCATCATTGTTGTCAGGTGATTCTCGGAAACTATCTTGTCCGTAAGTTCAAGCACGGTGGCAGCAGTCTTGGGGTCAAGAGCCGCTGTGTGTTCATCGAGAAGCAGAAGCTTGGGCTGTCTCATGGTTGCCATGAGAAGCGTAAGTGCCTGCCTCTGTCCGCCCGAAAGAAGCGATACGGAAGTTGAAAGTCTGTTTTCCAATCCCAATCCGAATTGAGCCAGCATTTTCTTGTATTCTGCACGCTGCTTGGATGAGATCCCCCATCTGAGTGATCTTGTCAGGCCTCTTCTTGAAGCGATCGCCATATTTTCTTCGATCCACATGGTAGACGCCGTTCCCATCATAGGATCCTGAAACACACGGCCAAGGTATTTTGCTCTCTTGTGTTCCGGTAATTTGGTGACATCAACACCGTCAACCGTAATGGTTCCGCTGTCTACGGGGAAAACTCCCGCCACCATGTTAAGAAGTGTTGATTTTCCTGCTCCGTTACCGCCGATAACAGTGACAAAATCCCCGGCTTCAAGTTCAAGATTAACATTTGTTAAAGCCTGTTTTTCGTTGATGGTACCTTTATTAAAAGTCTTGTTTAAATTTTTGATCGTTAACATTTTCCCCTCCTACTGTTCAGTGCTGTCTTCATTTTTACGTGCAGGCAGCTTCTGTGAGATCTTGTTTTTCCAGAAGGGAACGCCAAGGAAAATAGCAACTACAAGTGCCGAGAACAGCTTAAGATCATTTGCGTTAAGTCCCATCCTGAGAACCAGGGTAAGAACAACGTAGTAAATGATACCGCCGAAAACGGCTGCAAGAAGTCTCAAAGCAAAATTCTTAAAGATCTTTCCGAAGATGACTTCTCCGATGATAACGGCCGCCAATCCGATAACGATGGCACCTCGTCCCATGTTAACATCAGCAAAGCCCTGATACTGAGCAAGAACTGCGCCTGAAAAAGCAACAATCCCGTTCGAGATCACAAGGCCGAGAACCTTTGTAAAATCAGTGTTAATGCCGTTTGCTCTTGCCATGTGCTGATTTGCACCTGTAGCACGAAGGCTTTCACCGATCTCGGTTCCAAAGAAGAAATAGCATACGATGATAAGGATCAATGTAACAATAGCCGCAACAATGATGGCACCCGGTATATTTCTTAAAGTGAGCATCAGCTTGTAATTACTTGCCGATACCGTTTTATTCGCTTGCCCTCCCAGGATCCGCAGATTGATCGAATACAGCCCCAGCTGAGTCAGGATTCCTGCAAGAATAGCGGGAATACCAAACTTTGTATGAAAAATACCTGTGACCAGCCCCGCAAGACAGCCTGCCAATGTAGCTGCAAGTACTGCAACCCATACATTCATTCCGCCCGTAACACATGTTACAAGAACCGCACCGCCTGTGGCAAAGGATCCGTCAACCGACAGATCGGCCATATCCAAGATCTTAAAAGTTACATAAACTCCGATGGCCATAATCCCCCAGATTATGCCCTGAGCAACAGCTCCCGGAAGTGAATTTAAAAATGCTACCATTGCTAACAAAACTCCTTAACCTTTTTTAACGTTCTTCCCGTCATTATTCCTAACAAAAGCCGATGGCAGGACAAAAAAACGCCCTGCCTGATATCGTACTATAATTTTGAATTTGTGTAAAGCAGACTTTTGATATCTGCCCGAGGAATTTACTCTGTTGTAATTGCTGTATATCCGTCGGGAATCTTAATGCCCAGCTTCTCGCAACGCTCAGCCACATATTCCTTAACAGGCTCGGAAGCGTACTTGATGTCCATCTTGGAAACATCAGCACCGTTTACAAGAATATCGTAAGCCATCTGACCTGTAACATATCCGATGTTGTAATAGCTGATGGAAAGTGTAGCAACGCCGCAGCCCTTGCAGATTCCTTCTTCACCGCAAACGATGGGGACCTTCTTGTCCAAAGCAACCGCATCGATGATGGATGTGTTTGAAGCAGCTGTGTTGTCTGTAGGAATGTAGAGAACATCGCAAGCTTCGCAAGCGGATGTAGTAACCATCTGGATGTCGTTGCTGTCTGCAAATGTGTACTCTTTATACTTGATACCGAGAGAATCAAGTTCTTTCTCGATAACCGTTGCCTGATACTTTGAGTTGGCTTCGGCTGAGCAATAGAGGATGCCAACCTGCTTAACATTGGGGAACAGTTCCTTGATGATGGCTGCCTGCTTGTCAAGAGGAGCGAGATCGCTGGTACCTGAAACATTAATGCCTGTAGCGCCGCTGAAATTCTTGAGTTCAAGTGCGGTAGCGTAGTCTGTGATGGATGTTCCGAGAACAGGGATCTTTGTTGTAGCTGCAGAAGCTGCCTGAAGAGGAGCTGTAGCATTGGCAAGAATAAGATCATAGTTGTTTGCCACGAAACTGTTAACGATGGTAGCGCACGTAGGGCTGTCGCCTGCAGCGTTCTGCTCATCGAACTTAACCTTATCACCGAGAAGCTCAGTAAGAGCATCTCTGAAGCCCTGTGTTGCAGCATCCAATGCCGGGTGCTGAACAAGCTGGCAAATACCTACTTCATAAACATCGTCCTTCTTGGAACCGCAGCCCGCAAAGCCCACACATCCCAAAACAAGTGCAAAAGTCATGGCTGCTGCTAAAAATCTTTTAAAGTTCTTCATTGATTTTTCTCCCTTTTTTTCTTTCCTTTAAAGCTTCAACGCTTTAACGCCTTAAAAGTATTCAAAGTATACTCTCATTTAAGAGCAGTGTCAAGTCCAAAACCAACCTTTTTTAAACAAAAAAAGAGCATCTTTTCAGATGCCCACAAAAAATGATCTTATTTATTTCCCGGAACAAAAGGCCTTAATCTGAAGCCCAAAAGCAACGCCAGCGCTATCTTAATAAGGTCCGGAATAATGAAGGGAATAACACACCAGGATAGGCAGGTGGCAAGGCTCAGTGCACCCTTTGTCTGAGTGTAGACCACCATGAACCATGCAGTTCCGAATGCATAGCAGACTATAAGTCCGATGATCATTTCGCAAAAAGGTACCAAAAGCTTTGTGACCTTGTTCTTCTTTTCAAGTTTCTCAAAAGGGCGATAAAGAGCCCACATTACAAGGGCTGAGAACAGGAAGCCCACAATGTAACCGCCGGTGGTTCCGATCAAAACACCGTATCCTCCTTTGAAGCCCGAGAAAACGGGAAGACCTACCGCACCCAGCAGGATGTAAATGAGGACCGCTATTGTTCCTCTCTTTCCTCCGAGAAGATAGAAAGCGATAAAAACGCCGAAAGTCTGAAGCGTAAAGGGCACGGTTCCGGGAATCGTGATCCATGCGCAGATCGCCATGAGAGCGGCAAAAGCGCCGATCAAAACAAGGTCTATGGTTTTTAATTTAGTCTTGGAATTCATTGTATATTTACCTCGTTGATTAAGATTGGATCGTACTACTCTCATTCCGGATCTGATTTCGTTTTTATCCGTTGCGGATTATACGACACAAAAAAGGAAATGTCAACCATATTTTATTTTATGGTTGACATTTCCTTTTTCTAAACATCATATATCTGTTTTTCTACAGTCTTATGCTGATCTCTCCACTGGAAAGGAACCCCTCCGCACCGTCTTTATAACGAACATGAAGGTGACAATTCTCATCCACTCCCAGCACATGAGCATGAACCCTGTCAGGTGCAGATTTATCCGTTTCAAGCGCCTTGTGATCTGAAGTGACCACAGTCACGTCTCGTCCGATGCAGAAGCATCTCTTCTTATAATCTTCAAGATAGGCTTTGTTCGGAAACTTCTCGTAGAAGCTCATAAATTCTTCGATCAACGCAGCTGCCAGGTCGTTCTTCAAATTCTCTCTCTTTAAATTCTCGGTGTAAACGGCTCCTGCCACATCTCTGATCTCTTCCGGAAATCCACACTCCGGTTCATAAAGATTTATGCCTATTCCCACGACACAGTAATCAAGAGTTCCGCTCTCAATGGATGTCTGAGCTTCGGTCAGGATCCCGGAAACCTTTTTCCCTCTCATCCAGATGTCGTTCACCCATTTTATGCCTGTTTCAAAGCCTGTCACCCTTTCAATAGCATTTGCTTCCGCCACAGCGGCGACTGTGGTAAGCGATGTTGCTTCGGCTATGGGAACATCCGGATGAAGAAGAAAGCTCATGTAAAGTCCGCTGCCTTTGGGTGAAAAGAAGCTTCTGCCCCTTCTCCCTCTGCCTGCCGTCTGCTCTTCCGCAACCGCGACCATGTCTCTGCTTTCTCCTTCCGCAGCGTATCTCTTTAAGAGGCTGTTGGTTGAATCTATGCTTTTATAGGTTTCAAGGGCCAGCTTTACACCCGCCTTTTGCAGCTTTGCTTCAATGTAAGCGGATGAAAGGCCGTCGGCGGAAGTTTTCAACGTGTAGCCCTTGTTTCTGATGCCCACAACTTCGTAGCCCTCATTTTCGAGAGCTTTCACTGCTTTCCAGACTGCATTTCTGGAGCATCCCAGTTTTTCCGCCAATTCCTCTCCGGAGATCGGTTTCCCCTTATTTTCTTCAAGTTCTATCAAAACCTGTTCCGCAACAGTCATTTCTCTACCTCTTTGTTTCTTGATGGCAGTAGGCATTATATCAAAAAAAGAAAGGCCGTGCAATTCATGTACGACCTTTCGGTGCAATTCTTATTTATTGTTGTGCCAGTCCTCGGTGTCTACCGTGATCCAGTCACTTTCGCTTCTTGAAGGATAGGTGTCGCTGTATCTCTCGACTCTTTCAAGCATACGGATATAGGCTTCGGCAGAATTAAATGTTGCGTCAATGTTCACAATATCAGGCCTTGAGGAAAGCCTCTCCCAATAGTCGGGAACAAGTCCGTAGTGAGCAACACCGCGATCTCCGTTGATATCAAAGCTTCTGTTTCCCGTAACCTGAACGTCAAAATCGACGTCGGAAACGTTCGCGGAATATATGCCTGTGTGAAGAGCATCAAAGTTATCGTAATCCGCCTCTTCAAATCTGCCCTCGTAGTTATCGAAGTAAGGAAGCATGCAGGCTCCGTTGACATCACTTCCGTAAGGGATACCGAGGATCAGATCGTCGCTGTCATCCGAGTTCGTATTGTACCAGGTGGTGGGCACGGTGTAAGGGCCGCCGTAGTGTTGATACAGATCATTGTCGAGAACTCCGGTGGCAGGAACGCCGCCCTCGCTCAATTCGATCATGAACTCAAGGTAGTCGGATGCGCAGATCTGGTGATAGTCAAGCGTTTCCCAGAGCATGGGAGAAATGATGCCGCCAAGCTGGAAAACCTTTATCATCCTGGGAATATCCAGCTGCTCCCAGGCATTGGCTTCTTCATTAAACATATCCAGGATCCTGGTGTGACTGCAGATGATTCCGGGGTACTTTTCTTCCCAGCAGATGTCCAGAACCGCATTAAAAGTCTTGTCGCTCATGTGGTCCACTTCGATCACCATGCGCCTGTCGATCAGCTCATGAATGAGCCATTCGCCGGTTTCAGTGAGTCCGATGGTGTTCTGGTGACCGAGTCCGCCCACGCCTTCATCCGCTTTGGGCTGCTTGTATCTGACTCTTATGTTAAGCGCCGCTTCGGGCTGATAGAAATCGCCGCGGTTCAGGTAGTTCATAATACTGAAAACTTCGCCCTGATAGAGCTGACAGCCGCCGAAGCCGTTGTTCAGTGCGTGGATCGGGAATGCACTTCTGACGCCCATTGCATAGAGTTCGTCAAGCTTTGATGACATGCGTGCAAGCGCTGTGTTGCACTCGATCTCGCTGATCTCTCCTGCATGATAAAGGCCGATGTAGTCCTTGTCGCAATCCAGGAAAGTGTCCACTTCGACGCCGATGATCACCGCCATTTTTCCTTCCGAGATCACCTGTCTCGCTTCCAGGGGGCTTGTAACCACTCTGAACCAGCCGTTTCCCGGCCCGCCGTATTGAGCATCGATGTAATCCTGCATTTCATAGATGTTTGCGATCTGGATGTCAACCACCTTCATGTCGTTGGTCTCCCCACCGGCGTAAGGCGGAAGTGCGTTTGTGATCTGCCCCAGAGTTCCGTTGTTCACGCACTGATGCACCAAAAGCCTCTGTCCCGCGAGGTAGGACCTCTCCAGCCATTTATAGTAGGTCTGGATGTGGCTGGTGGAGTAAGCTGTGGGCCAATAATCAAAGTTGGGATAGCCTGAAGTGTTGTGAGTGGCCGCTCCGTCCACGATCATGCTCCAAAGGCTGAAATTTCCGTTGATCCCGTGAACATCGGTACAATCCTTCAGGGCGTCCAAGATTCCCAGCGAGCTGAAAGTCTTTCCGTAGAAAGTTGCGGCTCCCGAACCGAGATCGTGATTCAGATGCGCATGAGTGTCTGCATAGCCGATAATGGGCTCGCCCACCTCAAATCTCGCCATAGCCTCGGTTACAGGCACTTCATTGCCTTCCGCATCCGTGATGCTCATGCAGACTTCCGCTTCGGGATAGGGGTTGCTGCCCGTTGTCGCCTCGAAAACAAAGAGGCAGGAATCATCCGGCGTGGATTTCCACTTAAGGGATGTGCCTTTCACGCAGGCATATTGTTTCTTTACCTCAGAGTACAGGCTACAACTGCCGTCATCGTAAACTTCAATGTTCCATTTAACCTTATCGTTTAAAGTCGTATTTCTTACAATTGCATTAAACATGTTGTAAGTCAGGTACTTGCTGTTCTCATCATAAAGCAGGTACTGCCCCAGCGCCGTAGGCTTAAGGAAGAACGTCATCCCGTTCTCCGCAGAAACCGCCTGAGCTTCGTAACCGGCATTATTCCCTAAAAGATACTTGCCGTTTGCCACCGATCTGATCTTATAAAATCCGTTTGCCAGCGCATACATGGGTTCCCCGTCCGATGTGTTTTGCGCCTTGGCTTCAATTGTGGGAGCGCTTACAAAGCATATGCATAAAGCAATTGCCGCCACAAGTGAAAGTGCTCTTAAAAACAAGCCTTTCTTCATAAAATTACCTCCTGTTAAACAGGTCGTTAAAACGACCTTCCCATAGTTATTCCCCGAATATAATTTAAACTTATTGCATATGCCTGCGCTATCGTTTTTGTAATTTTCTATAGCAGATTTGTTTACCGAATTTTATAAAAAAGTATCAACTTTCCATCTTTTGTCAGCGAGGATATGCAGAGTCTGCCGTTACGCACTGCTGCAGGCTTTGACGGCCCTGTGCTAAAAAATAGCTTGCAATTAAAGGTGGTGGCGTGATATAATGGGCGGCAGTCGAACAGAAAGAATACAGAAATTTTTGCCTTAAGGCGGAAAGGAACGAACATGAAGAAATTTCTTAAATTCTTGGGCGGATTAACATCAATCGCAGCCGTTGGTTTCGGTGCTTATTGTGTATATAAGAAGGTCGTTGAGACTAAGGACGAAGAAGATGAGGATTTCGATGATCTCTTTGATGACGAAGAACTTGACGAGAACAAATCAAATCGCGAGTATGTTTCAATAAACATTACAGGTGACGAACAAACACCTTCCAAAGAAGACGAACAGTAAAACCAAAATCACATCCCCGATTAGAATCGGGGTTTTTTTGTTGTCTGAAAACGCCTTAAATGTTATAATATCCCCATTGTTTACTATTTTGTACAGGGGGTACATTAAATGTATGATTATCTGATCGTAGGCGCCGGTCTTTACGGTGCAGTTTTTGCACGTCTCGCAACCGATGCGGGAAAGAAAGTCCTCGTCATTGACAAACGTGCCACCGTAGCCGGAAACATTTACACCGAAAAACAGGAAGGTATCAATGTTCACATCTACGGCGCTCACATTTTCCACACCAACAACAAAGAGGTTTGGGACTATCTCAACAGATTTGCCGTTTTCAACCGTTTCACCAACAGCCCGGTGGCAAATTACAAGGGAGAGCTTTACTCTCTTCCCTTCAACATGTACACATTCAATAAAATGTGGGGAGTAGTGACTCCCGAAGAAGCTGCCGCAAAGATCGCAGAACAGAGAAAAGAGATCACCGGAGAACCCGGGAATCTTGAAGAGCAGGCCATTTCCCTTGTGGGACGTGACATTTACGAAAAGCTGATCAAAGGCTACACGGAGAAGCAGTGGGGCAGAGACTGCAAAGAACTTCCCGCTTTTATCATCAAGCGCCTTCCCGTTCGCCTGACCTTTGACAACAACTACTTTAACGCTCTCTATCAGGGCATTCCCATCGGCGGCTACACAAAAATGATCGAAAATATGCTTGAAGGCATAGAAGTCCGCCTTAACACAGATTACCTTAAGGATCGCGAGAATCTCAAAAAGCTGGCAGATACCGTGGTCTATACAGGTCCCATCGACGCATACTTCGACTATTCTCTCGGAACCCTTGAGTATCGTTCCGTAAGATTTGAGAATGAAACGCTTGATAAACCCAGCTTCCAGGGTAATGCAGCCGTCAACTACACAGACCGAGAGACTCCCTGGACAAGGATCATCGAACACAAGTGGTTCGAATTCGGTAAAGACGAGAACGGAAACGATCTTCCAAAGACCGTCATCAGCCGTGAGTACAGTTCCGAATGGAAGCCCGGTGATGAGCCCTACTATCCGGTTAATGATGAAAAGAACGGTGCTTTGTACGAGAAATACAAGAAATTGGCTGACGCCGAAAAGGATGTGATCTTCGGAGGCCGTCTCGGAGAATACAAGTACTACGATATGGACAAGACCGTAGAAGCCGCAATTGCAAAGTTCAAGCAGATTTAAACGAATAATAATAAGGGAAGAGTTGTTGTAGCTCTTCCCTTTTTTTCGGAAAATGACCCCATGACCTCATCCAAAGTGTCATTTTACAGAAAATCATTCAGGATCTTGATCAGGCGCTCAAGCTCCAACGGCTTTGCCAGGTGCTCGTTCATGCCGGCGTTTCTCGCAGCCTGCACGTCCTCCGCAAAAGCGTTGGCGGTCAAAGCAATGATCGGGACCTTCTTGGGATAGGCTCCTGGCAGCTTTCTGATAGCTTCCGCCGCTTCGTAGCCGTTCATAACGGGCATTTGTATGTCCATAAAAATGATATCGTAGTATTTTGCCGGAACGTTTTCCATCTTTTCAACGGCTTCTCTGCCGTCCTTAACGCATTCCACTTCCAGCTTTGTCATTCCGATGAGTTCTGTTGCGATCTCACGGTTGATCTCATTATCTTCAACCAAAAGGCATCTCTTACCGGAGAATTCACGGGCAACAGCCTTTTCACTTTCCTTTTCACTTTCCTTTTTAACCACAGCTTCGTCAGCGGTTTTCAGAATCATCGTAACAGTGAAGCTCGTACCCTTGTTCAGCTTACTGTTCACTTTGATATTGCCGTTCATCATTTCCACAAGGTTTTTGGTGATCGCCATGCCCAGGCCCGTTCCCTGTATGCCTTCCAGCCTCTCGTCATCCGTCGCCCTCGAAAAAGGCTTGAACAGACTCTCCTGAAACTTTTTGCTCATTCCGATACCGTTGTCCACTACGGTAAATTCAAGCATAGTAAATCCGGGCCTGTCAATGTCCTTTTCCGCAAGAGTGATCCTGATGTGTCCTCCTGAAGGCGTGTATTTAAAGGCATTACTTATCAGGTTGTTCATGATCTGCCTGATGCGTCCCTTGTCGCCGATGACCTTGGGATGCTGTAATTCGGATGCAATGATCTCCTGACGGATCTCCTTGTCAGAGGACAAAGTCTCGGTGATCACACTGATTCCTTCAACCAGCTCTTTGATCTCAAAAACTTCATCCTGAATAAACGACTTTCCTGCCTCGATCTTGCTCATGTCCAGAACGTCATTGATAAGGTCCAGGAGCTGCCCCGAAGAAATGGCTATCTTTCTGAGACAATCCTTAACACGATCCTGATCATCAATGTGGGTCTCCGCGATCTTTGTCATTCCCACAATGGCATTCATGGGTGTTCTGATGTCGTGAGACATGTTTGCAAGGAAGGAGCTCTTTGCGGAATTTGCTTTTTCAGCGTTTGTATACGCTTCAAGGAGCGCCGCACGGCCGATCTCATCCTGGTTTTTAATGAACGAAATGTCTTCGGCGCAAAGCAGCGCTCTCTCCATCTTATCAAATCCCCTCTTTAACGGGATGATGAAGATCTTTTCCCATTTGGTACTCTTCCCTTTCATATGATACTCAAAGGCCGTATAAGACTTTTTCTCTTCCATGGTCTTTCTGACAGTAGCCGGACTGGTGGCGATCATTACGGCTCTCTTTGCCTTTGTATCGTAGGCATAGGAACTAAGGTACCCCACCAGATCGGAGTACTTCCCCGCCAGCGGCATCCTGCCGTTCATTGAAACCGTACCTGTAATAAACCTGTAAGTATCATTAGCAAAATCTATCTCGATAACCTTTGTGAAAACGCTGATCACCGCTGTTATAATGTCATCGGAGATCGCATTTCGTTTTTCAAGGTTCTTGCTCTTTTTCCTCTCATACAAAATGATAATGATCATATAAAAAGCAACGCTTCCCATACATATAAACTGCAGAACCGCTACTGTCCGATAGTTTTCGGTAAGTATATGCCCGGTTATGTCGTCGGGGATCACCATGGTAACGATCCATCCGCTGTAAGGGCAGATCGTGTGTTTTATATAATCAAAGCCGGTTTTTGTGGAAAGCTCAAAGCACTCTTCATCGGCTTTAGTGGGCGCCCTGAATTTCACCTTGTCCAATTGAGGATAAGTTTCCGATGTGAACAATTCCTCAAGAGTGTCTTTTTTCTGCCTGCATCCGCGGCAGGCGATCACATCTCCGTTCGCATTGGAAATGATGGCCTTAACATCCATTCCGTAGTAATTTGTAACAAGGAAGTTACTCATGCTTTCGCTGTCGTAGCCTCCGATCAGGACTCCCTGCACTTCTCCGTTACTGACTATGGGAGCGTAGGAGAGCAGATAGTTCTCGTTCGTATAAGCACTTTCAAGGATCAACAGATGTCCTGTGTTTCCCTTCATTCCGTCTTCAAAGTATCTTGCGTCGGTAACAATAAAGGACTCGTCATCACTCGTATACACTGCCCCGTTCCTGTCACAGAAGCCAACCACCGAGAATGATGACATGTTTTTTAATTCCTTCACTCTTTCCTGAGAGATCTTTTTTTCGTCCCATTCCACCGATTCGATCATGGCAAGGATGTTTACGGCATTTTCGGATCCCAGAACTATGCTGTCAAAAAGCATGGCGCTGCTCTCTCCTCCACTTTGCAGAAACAGCTTCATGTCGTTCATCGTTTTTTCTCTGAGCTGTCCGGAGTAAACTCCCATTGTGATCGTGATTATCACAAGCACCACAAGCAACAGGACTATATGCACTTTCCCTGTTTCTTCCGGTTCTTTATTCTCATTTTTTAAATAGTCGGTGTAATCAGTCATATTTTATGATTCTCCATATCAAAAAAGCCAATAATACCGCTTTATTGATTTTATCACCCTAAATCCAACAAAAGTCGGGCATATAGATGCTTTACGCTCTATATGCCCGAATCATCATTCAACAAAAAGGTTCAGATCGATACCGTTACCCATTGCACGATAGCCGTCGTTGTTGGGGTGGAGGTAGTCATTTTTCAATTCATCTTTCATTTTGGCAGGATCGTTTTCATCCTTCAGCATGCCTTCAAAGTCAATAACAGCATCAAAGCCCGCCTGCTCGGAACGGATCCATGCGTTCACATCCTGTCGGATCTTTTCATGCAAATCCGAATAATAGCCGTTTCCTTTAAAGGGTGTGATGGTACCGCCATACACCTTTATGCCCTTTTCATGAGCCGCAGAGATCATGTTTTGAAGGCCGGTGATCACTGATGTGGTGGTGTTTTCCGACCATGCGTATCCGATGTCGTTTACACCGATCAGGATGATGACGTACTCAACACCGTCATGCTCCAGAACATCTCTTGCAAATCTGTCCTTGGCCGCCTGACCGTTTCCTCCGTAGATGGAATTCCCTCCGATACCGGAATTCAAAACAGCCACATTGTCTGTTCTCTCATCTGCCTGAAGTCTCTCGGCGAGCACATCGCTCCATCTGTTGTAGGAGCCTGTTTTTACGCCATAACCGTCAGTGATGGAGTCGCCGAAGCAGACCACAGCCCTGCGATCATCGTGAGTGTAGACGTCCACATCCGAAAGGAAGTACCAGCTTGTTTTGGTCTTTGCATTTAAAAATGCGGTGTCCGTCAAATGGCTGCCCTCCAAAAGATAGTTGTTTGAACGGGAGGCCGTGTGACTTGTTATTGTCTTGGGGATTTTTCCGAATTCCGCAGTCACGGAAAGGAAATCCAGGGGCAAAAGCGAAAAGTCTATCGGATCGCAGGTAACAGTCTGTCCTGCGGGGATCACTACGCTCTCGCTTCCCGAAAATGTCAATGTCCTGTCTGTTTCAGGCATGATCTTTGAAGTGGTGGCGTTCACGGCAGTTGCAATGTGAACGCTTTTGATCTCAAGCTCCGACTCTCCGAAAATGTTGGAGAACGTAACTCTGATCTTCTCTCCTCCAATAGAAACACGTAAGATCTGACGATAGGTGTTGTTTGCAAGCCCCGGTGCGGGAGGCATGGTGTCACTTCCGGGAGTAAGCTGAGCCGATGCCCAGGTCCCTACCCATTTTGTGGCCACGGGAGCGGGAGTGGATGTCGCTCTCGGAGTGGGTGAAGGCGTATCCGTGGGTGAAGGCGTGGGCGTCTTCGTCGGTCTCGGAGTATTCGTAGGCCTCGGAGTGGGTGAAGGCGTCGGCGTCTTTGTAGGCTTTGGTGTGGGTGTCGCCGTAATGTAGACAGGTGCGGGAGCAGGCTCATTTCCGCAGGCTCCGAAGACAAATGCTCCTGCAGTCAGAAATGCTAACAGTAATGTTCTAATCGTTTTCTTCATAATGCTTATCAACTTTCTTAATTGTTTCCTTTACGGGCTCTGTTTATTCTTTTGGCCCGTCCGCAAAGAGACAGGTCGTAAGGTCATTAAAATCCGTTTCGACTTCTTTACCGTAAACGTAATGCTCTGTAAAGTCAATGAATCTGACAACATCCGCGTCAGTAACCATATGCCCGTCCGGATGTATGTTGAATACTACGTTTTCCGGTTCTCCAAGCGCTGTGAAGATCTTTTTTGATTCTTTGTAGGCTTCCCACATTGCCGGAGGATTTGTCCAGTCCTCGTGGAGGTAGGACGATGTGATGAACAGGTACCTGTCCTGTCCCGCATACATGGCCGCCAAAAGATTCTGATCCACGGGAAGTTTTTCCGCCTTTGTGATCTTTTTAAAGTTGTCGTTGAACCAATGTCCTTCACTTCCGGACTGGAGGCTGGAAAGCGGTTCGTTCTTTCCGAACTTGTAATCACTGCTTCCTCCCACAGAGGAAAGATCGTAGATCTGTCCTTCCGAGATGTATCGGAACATGGCCATTCCGCCGGCTCCTGAGCAAGTGGGAACGGAAACCTTTATTCTTCTGTCAAAGGCACCCGCAACCGCAGTTGCCTTTCCGTAACGGGAAACACCTGTAATGATCGAAACCTCGGGATCTATACCGTAGACCTCACCCATGCCCTGTTCCAGAGCATCGATGACCTTGCTGAAGCCCCAGCCCCATGCAAGGAGCGCTCCGGTCTGATCTTCCCATTTCTTGCCGTAGGGATAGATGTCATAGAAGATCCCCTTTCTTAAAGAGTCGTCGGATGCCAGATCGGTGGGCATGAAAGTGATCACTGCGTAACCCCTGTCATTTGCGTAAACGGTCTGCTGAAACCAGCCGAGAGCGATGATGTAGGGCCAGCCGTTTTCGGGCTTTTGAACCTTTGTCTCATCCGGAACGGAAACAGTGATGTTAAAGCTTCCCTTTTTTCCGTTGTTTTCCACGGTGATCACAGCTTTGTTCTTTTGGGCGTCAAATGTAAGTTTCTCGCCTTCTCCGTCACGATAGACGCCGTAAACGTAGTACTGATAGAGCTTTGAGATTTCTTCCAGTCTCTCTTCCCAATCTTTATTAACGTCCACCGCACTTCCGTCCGCAAAAGTAAACGCATCGGGATACTCGGTAAACGAAGGAAGCAGCGATGCGGGAACAAGCCCGCTTCCGTCATTAAGCTTTGTAAGACTCTGTTTCAATTTTTCAAGCATAGCATCGTACTCCTCAACTGTCCCCTTCTTTTCCGAAAGTGCTTCCGCTTCCTTAAGTGCATCCAGCACCACTTCGGGATTTGCATAGGGTTCAAGATTGTAGTTTCTCACCAGGTTCATGTAACCCGAAAGCCTGTCAAGTGCGGCGTTAGCAGCCTTTTCTTCCTCACTTATGGGAGTGGGGACCGGCGTCATGGCGGCAGTGGGCTTTGGAGTAGGTGTCGCAGTCACTGTCAAAGGCTGTGCGTTCTTTTCATTTCCGCAGCCCGCAGAAACACACAACAAAAGACACAGTACAAAAATGATCTTCCTTTTCATGGATAAACCCCCTTTTTTACTGTGTCTGATTATACAATATTATTCTTTTTTATACTCTCAATAATTAGTCAATTTTTTTCAAAATTTTGCTCTGTATCGTCCAAATCTTTTTTACGAAAGAAGCATTCTGTCGTTATCCAGATTTTTACCCGCATTCTCACGGAATTTACGAAGCAGATCGTCTGTAGTCAGCGCTTTCTTTTCCTCATCCGCCGCATCAAAAATGATGTTTCCGCCGTCCATCATGATAAGACGGTTTCCCAGATCCAGTGCCTGATGCATGTTGTGAGTGATCATAAGGCAGGTCAGATGATTTTCTTCAACGATCTTTTTTGTAAGCTCGATAACCTTATCCGCAGTAGCCGGATCCAATGCGGCTGTATGCTCGTCAAGAAGAAGCACCTTGGGCGGATTGTAAGTAGCCATGAGGAGCGTGAGTGCCTGTCTCTGTCCTCCCGAAAGAAGTCCTACGGGCTGTTCCAATCTGTCCTCCAGTCCCATTTCCAGGAGCGAAAGTTTTTCCTTAAAAGCTTTTCTTTCCGACTTTGAGATCATTGAGAACCAGCCGCCCTTGCCTGCCGCAAGAGTCAGATTTTCTTCTATGCTCATGCCCGGCGCACTGCCCAGCATGGGATCCTGAAAGAGTCTTCCGATGTATCTCGCTCTCTTGTGATCCGAAAGCATGGTGATGTCCATACCGTCCAGAACGATCCTTCCGGAATCCGTGACAAAGCTTCCCGCAATGGCATTAAACAGCGTGGATTTTCCCGCTCCGTTGGATCCGATGATGGTGATAAAATCTCCGTCGTTTATCTTAAGTGACAGATTCCTGATGGCCACCTTCTGATTTAAGGTTCCGGGGTTAAATGTTTTCGAAATATTTGTGATCTCAAGCATTTTCCTTCCCCCCTTTCAGCTCCATTCTTCTCTTTACCTGTGAAGACTTGGACGCGGCGTAAGGTACAAAGATTGCAAGAATTACGATCACTGCCGACACCAGTTTAAGCATTGACGCAGGCATATTAAATCTCAGCGCGATCGCATAAACAAATCTGAAGACTACCGCTCCCAAAACTGCTCCGATGGCACGTCTGGTAACTTTACCCTTTCCGAGGAACACATTTCCGATAAGAAGAGATGCAAGAGCGACAGTGACCATTCCGTTTCCGATGTCTATGTTGGCGGATTTCTGATTCTGAGCCAGAAGGCAGCCGGAAAGTGCGGTGAATGCATTGGCAACACAAAGTCCGACGATGGTTGTGAATGCGGGATTAATGGATGAAGCCTTTACCATGGCGGGATTGTTTCCCGTTGCACGGATCGCAAGTCCCAGCCTTGTTCTTAAAAAGAAGGACAGGAAAATGATGACCAGTACCACAAAGATCAAGGCGATTATGATCTTGTAGCTTCCTTCCAGAAATGTACCCTTGAGTTTTTCCTTAAGAAGTGTGAAAACTGTTTCCGTTTTGTTTAAGTTTACAAGAGATGAGTTCTTCATTATGAGGATGTTGATCGAATACAGTCCCGTGTTTACGATGATACCTGCCAAAAGACTGTTAATTCCCATCTTGGTCTGAAGGAATGAAACCACAAGTCCCGAAAGCATTCCCGATACCATGGCGGCGATGATCGAAAGAAAAGGATGTCCCGAAAGGGCAACCATAGCTCCCACCGCAGCTCCCAAAGTAAAGCATCCGTCGGTGGAAAGATCGCACACGTTCAGCATGGTGTAGCTCAAAAACAGAGCAAGCACCACAAGTGCATTGATCAGTCCGAGCTCCAGCGCTCCCGGCGCCAGCTTAAACAATTCAGATAAAAATTCCGGCATTACAAAACCTCCCAATTTTATACAGCTGTTCATTTAAATGCTAAAGGCAGGACTGCCAAAAGCAGCCCCGCCGAGAATACATATGCCTTAATTTTTTTCGGATCAGTTAAAGGATTCCGCTGTTTTGATCTCCTGAACCTTTGTGCAAAGAGGGGCAAATGCCTTTTTTACGGTTTCAAGATCGAAGCCGATCTCCTTACAGGTCTCGGTGTTGATGGTGGCTGTTCCGTTATCGAAAGTACGAACGGAAACCTCTGCGGGATTCTTCTTGTCGATCAGGATCTCCTTAACCATTTCGGCCGTTTCAACACCAAGGTTTGCGTAGTCAACGCCATAGCCTAAGAACGCTCCGTTTAAAGCAAAGGAATCAGCGCCTGTATAGTGAGGGATCTTTGCTGCAGCCAGCTTTTCGTAGATAGAGAGCTCAGCCTGCATGATGGTGTTGTCACTGGGTGTGAAGATGGCATCAACGCCGTCTGCGATCATTGCGTCTGCTGCAAGCATTACTTCCTGAACGTTGGTACCTGTGTGCTCAACGACCTTTACGCCCTTCTTTGCAAGATACTCTTTTGCCTGAGCAATGGCTGTTGTTGAAGCATCCTGGCCTGCATCATAGAGAAGTCCGATGCAGTCAGCCTTTGCGTCAGCAGCGAAGATGAGGTTGAAAATTGCTGCGGTATCAAGGTAATCGGAAGTACCGGTTATGTTTGCACCGGGCTTTTCAAGAGACTCAACGATGCCTGTTGCAAGAGGATCGGAAACTGCGGCAAAAACAACGGGGATCTTGTTGTCTTCGGTAGCACCCTGCATTGTCATGGCAACGGGTGTAGCAACGCCCACCATGAGGTCAACTTTCTGTGCGATGAAGTTCTGAACGATCTGGTTCATTACGTTTGCGTCTGCGTTGCAGTTCTGATAGAGGATCTCAAACTTGATCCCGTCCGTCTCATAGGACTTAAGTGTGTTCTGAATGTTTTCTACGATCTGATTCAAAGATGCGTCATCTACGTAATTGCAGATACCGATCTTGTAAGTAGCGCTCTTTCCTGCGCTCTTACCGCAAGCTGCAAGGCCCAGGACCATTGCAAATGCCATTAACATTGTTACGATTCTTTTCATTGTCTTCTTCATTTTCTTTTCTCCTTATTGAACAAATGTTGTGTTTTGCTCCGGGACAAGAATACAAAAAAACCTGTCCAAAGCAGTAATTCTGCTGGGACAGGTTTGAAAGATCAATTTCCTGCGGTGCCACCCGGCTTGGTGTGAAGATTCACATCCACTCATACGTACTCAACCTAATGAAAGCCTTTATACGCTGCTGTTCTTAACGAAGTGTCGTCTCCGTCTCGCCTACCTTACGGTTCGGTTCGCCCTCGGAAGCCCATTCATCATCATCCTTGCTGTCGCAATCCCATCATCTGCGACTCTCTTGAAGTAGGTTTAATGATTACTTACTCTTCTTCAACGGTTTTGAGTTACTTTAGCACAGCAATGTAACATTGTCAAGATATTTTTTTCAAAATCGCGAAAGCCGCAGATCAAAAGATCCTGAAGCAATTCATAAACAATTCCGCTTCAAAAGCCAGATAATTTTTCAGTTTTTTTAACTTAAAAGGTACATGCTTTACCTTTTTCAGATTTGCGATCCCCTCAAAGATCGCTTTAAGGTACGCGCCCGTGAGCCCGTGCCTTAAGAAGAACAGCGATTTAACGATCACTCCGAATAAAAGAAAGGGGAGATTGATCAAGTGAAGGAGTAACGGGAAGTTTTTATAATTAAGCCAAACAAGATTTCTCGTTCCGAGCCTTGTTTTGAATTCGTTGTATCTCTTGCCGCTTTTATTGGCTGTTCCGCTGCCGTAATGGATCACCTTGGCTTCCGGAGCATACACGTTTTTGTAACCGGCAAGTTTCGCCCTAATCCCCAGATCCAGGTCCTCTCTGTAGGCGAAAAATGCGTCGTCCAAAAGGCCGATCTCCGAAAGAACCGACTTTCTGTAAAGGCAGGCTCCTCCGCAGGGAGCAGTGATCGAAACGGTTTTTGAACACTTTGAAACAGGCTTCCTGTTGCCCCTTTGAAAAGCGAGTCCGAAAACAGTATACAGATCCCCCGCATCATCGATCAGATCGTGATCCGAATACATGAGCATCTGTGCTGAAGCTCCGAAGACTTTTTCGTCCTCATCCAACGGCTTACAAAGCGCTTCGATAAAGCCCGGAAGTACCTCCGTATCGTTATTGAGGAGCAGAACATACTTTCCTTCCGCCAGGCATATGCCTTGGTTAACGGCCGGCGCAAAGCCTTTGTTCTCGTTGTTTTCAATGAGCCTGACTTCCGGATGCTCTTCTTTTATCCACTGCTGTGAGCCGTCCTTAGAAGCATTGTCCACAATAATGATCTCCGTATCATCAAAAGAAACCCCGGCCAAAGAGCCGAGGCATTTTTCAAGGAAGTGCTTACCGTCCATATTCGGAATGATAACGGAAACCTTTTTCATTTACAGATGTAAAACCTCCATTATTCTTGCGGTAGAATTGCTGTCGCGGAAAGCAAAGGCCTTTTCCATGAAGGCTTCCTGACCTGACAGATCGTGCTTTGCAGTGTCGGAAGAAAGATTAAGTATCTCTTCCGCAAGATTGTCTATCCTGCTGAAGACAGGTCCCGGAACGAAGCTCTCGTAGTCCTCGTAAAAACCTCTCTCCTCTTCTCTGTAATAATCAAGATCCGGTGCGTAAAAAAGCATGGGACGGTTAAGGATCGCATAATCATAGCATATGGACGAATAGTCCGTAACCAGAACATCAGCCTTTTTCATAATGGATATCAGATTCTCCTGACTCGAAACATCCGTGCAGTTTCCATACATAAAGTACTCGGAACGGCCTTTAAGCTCATGGGAAACATGAGGATGGAGTCTTAAAAGGACCTGTATTTTTCTGTTCTTATTGTTCAGCTTTCTGAGCAGAGTTCTGATCTCGTAGTAAGGAGCTTCTCCGGGGATGGTTTCGCGGAAAGTGGTGGCAAAAAGCACGGTAAACTTTTCCTTATCCCGGATGTCCTCTCCCGAAGCCGCTGCCGCAAAAAGCTCGTCGCAGCGGGGATTTCCCGTAACGTAGATCTTTTCATAAGGCAATCCGAAACAGCCCTTGTAGATCTGCTTTGTGTACTCGGAAGCCACAAAGAGATGGGTTATCTTTGAATCTGCAGCTGCTTCAAGATCTCTCAGTTCCCCCTCGGTGGTGTCCAGACCGAAGCGTTTTATGGTTCCCGTTCCGTGCCAGAGCATGGCGACCTGAACATCCTTATCCACATCACAAAATCCTAAAGGCAAAAAGGTGTTGTCCAAAAAAATGGTGTGAGCTCCCGCCATCTGAAAACTCTTTACAACAAAGAAGCGGAATGCTCCGAAGATGTTTTTTCCGAAGTGAGTGTGCTCGTGCTTTAACACATGAGTCTTATAGCCGCTTTTTTCAACGGCAGCCAGCATGGTCCCACAGTTTCCGGACGGACCGCCGTCATGAGTCATAACAAAGAACACGCTTTTCTTTTTAAAGGGCAATCTGCTGCGAAAATTAAAAAAAGCCGCAAACAGCTTGTATCCTTTTATTTTTTTGCTTAAATTTTCATCATTCATGTCAGATGTTGTACTTAAGGTAAACAAGTACCCATACCTTCCTGTCGGGTTCGTAACTTATGCTCACGATCATTTCGATGGGAATGCTCTGATTGTTAAGGTAAGTAGTGAGCTTATCTATGTAAGGGAATTCCATGAAAGTGTATCTT
Source organism: Lachnospiraceae bacterium (assembly GCA_024691875.1). Classification (GTDB taxonomy): domain Bacteria; phylum Bacillota; class Clostridia; order Lachnospirales; family Lachnospiraceae; genus RGIG3528. Next base: position 25,317 of record JAILNG010000228.1, read on the forward strand.
GTAGGTAATGCGTTATGTTCCATTTCTATCTCCTTATCATTCGTTTAAATATGTTTAAATATACCTCATTCGGGAAAAAAAGTAAAGGGCAGTTGCTTTTACAACTGCCCAATTCAGCATTACTGTTCACTCTATTTGACCAGATACTTTCCGACGACCTCTTTGACGAGTTCGGGATCGATGGGCTTTGAAATGTGTTCGTTCATTCCGCATTCCTTTGACATCTTAACATCTTCCATAAATGCATTCGCTGTCATTGCAATGATCGGTACGCTCTGTGCATCATCTCTCTCCATTGACCTGATAGCTTTGGTAGCTTCGTAACCGTTCATGAGAGGCATCATAATATCCATAAAGATGCACTTGTACTCACCTATGGCTGACTTTCTGAATTTATCTACCGCATCCTCTCCGTCAACAGCTTCGATGATCTCCATGTTCATGCTCTTAAGCAGTTCCACGGCGATCTCTCTGTTGATGTCATTGTCCTCTACCAGCATGATCTTAACATCCTTAAGATCAAGCACCTCATCCGCAACTTTGCTTGTCGCTTTCTTGTTGCGTACGGGATGAGGATCGATATCAAATTCGAAATTCAAAGTGACCACCGTACCCACATTCAGTTCTGTCTGAATGTCGATGGTTCCTCCAAGCATGTCCACAAAACTCTTTACTATCACCATTCCGAGGCCTGTGCCCTTGTAATTGGAATGCAGCCCGTCCCTCTCTGCCTGAGAGAACGGCTCGTATATCGTTTTTAAGAATTCCTGAGTCATTCCGATGCCCGAATCTGCGATGGTGTACTTAACGTGAAGTTTTTTGCCGTCATCGGACAGCTTGTTTTCCGTTCTGTAGATAATATTTTTTCCGTCCGGGGTGTACTTTACAGCATTGGAGAGGATGTTCAGCACCACCTGTCGCAAACGCAGTCCGTCCGTCAAAACATGATCAACTTCCAAAGGCTGACAGTCGGTAATGATCTCCAGCTTTCTGTCCACCATATATCCCTGCATTATGGACATAAAATTATTTTCGAGTTCTCGCAGATTCACGGATTCATGTGCGATCACCACTTTTCCGCTTTCTATGCGGCTCAGATCCAGGCTGTCATTGATGAGTGCCAAAAGATGATCCGAACTGCTCTTGATCTTTAAGAGGCAATCTTCAACCTTGGAGGGATTGTCCTGATTGTCCAATGCGATCCTGGTCATTCCCACTATCGCATTCATGGGCGTTCTGATGTCATGGCTCAGATTTGAGAAGAATCCCGTCTTCGTTGCATTTGCCTGCTTTGCTTCCTCATACGCCCATTCCACAGCCGCTTCCTTTTCCAGTTCCTTTCTCTTGATCTCATCTATCAGCTGGATTGCAAAAACAACGTCCCTGACCTTATTATCTTTGTTTCTGAGCTTTGCTGTCAAAGTGATCTTTGCCCACTGTCCTTCCGCATTTCTGTAATCCAAAGTCATTACATTTTCATCGCCCATTCTTTCGGGAAGATCCTGAGGGTTCATAAATTCGATGACTTTGGCCCTGTCTTCCTCAGAAACATTCAGTCTCATGATCCCAAGGGCCGTTTCAAGATCACCCTCATCCGGAAGGTACTTGGCAGTCTTGTCGCTGTAAACCAGTGTTTTATATCTGTTATGAACAAGGCTCACATAAGCCAGAACCTTGTACGTCTCGGAAATGGCTTCGTTTAACGCGATATATCGCTTTTCTTCCACAGTGCTTCGGATCATAAAAAGCACGCTTTGGGGCTCTCCGTTACTCTCGCGGGCATATGTTTCAAATTCCGCCTTTATCCATCCCAGCTTCGTAGTATTCAGATCGATGGACAGTTTTCCCTCATGTTTGAGTCTCAAGGGCAGTGTGGTCATGTTAAAGAATTCTCTTTCTTCTTCGGAAGCATCCGGGTAGAGAAATTCCGCAGCCCAGACTTCCATCATCCGCTTAAGGTTACCGGAAAAGTTTTCAAAATTTGTACCATGAGTAAAGGGCTTTA
>JAILNG010000076.1 GCA_024691875.1 Lachnospiraceae bacterium
TGCTTCTTTAAGTCTCTGAACAGCCATCTTGTCAGCGGAAAGGTCAACACCTTCTGTTCTCTTAAATTCATCGATAAGGAATCTCATAACGCGGTCGTCGAAGTCATCTCCGCCGAGTCTGTTGTTACCTGCTGTTGCAAGGACTTCGATTACACCGTCGCCGATGTCGATAACGGAAACATCGAATGTACCGCCGCCAAGGTCATAAACCATGATCTTCTGCTCTCTTTCATTGTCAAGGCCGTAAGCAAGAGCCGCTGCAGTAGGCTCGTTGATGATACGCTTAACATCAAGACCTGCGATCTTGCCCGCATCCTTTGTAGCCTGACGCTGAGCATCGTTAAAGTAAGCGGGAACTGTGATAACAGCTTCCTTTACGGGCTCGCCGAGGTAAGCTTCCGCATCACCCTTAAGCTTCTGAAGGATCATTGCGGAGATCTCCTGAGGAGAATACTTCTTGTCATCAATTGTAACTCTGTAATCGGATCCCATGTGTCTCTTGATGGAAGAGATGGTCTTTTCGGAGTTTGTAACTGCCTGACGTCTTGCAGAGTCACCTACGATCCTTTCGCCTGTCTTTGTGAATGCGACTACGGAAGGAGTTGTTCTTCCGCCATCGGGATTTGTAATAACTACGGGCTTTCCGCCCTCCATAACTGCGACGCAGGAATTTGTCGTTCCAAGGTCAATACCAATAATCTTACTCATATCTTTTTCCTCCTGATTCTATTCACAGGTTATTTATTTTATCAATAGCCTGTTTGAAATGATTTTCTAGTTTGCCACCTTAACCATCGAATGTCTTACAATGGTGTCTTTATAATAATAACCCTTCTGGAAAACCTCAACGATGGTGTTTTCGCCTACGTTTTCATCTTCAACATGCATTACCGCATTGTGAAGATCAGGATTAAATTCACAATTCAAGGCTTCGATCTCTTTAAGCCCCGCTTCCTGAAGTCCGGTCATCATCTGCTTGTAAACCTTTTCCATTCCGGCTGCAAATGGTGCTGCCTTTTCTTCTTCCGAAAGTCCGTCAAAACCTCTTTCAAAATTGTCGATAACGGGAAGGATCTTTTCAACTATATTCTTTGCTCCCATATCGAACATTGCATTTTTTTCTTTTTCCGTTCGTTTACGATAATTGTCAAACTCAGCCATCTGACGAAGAATACGGTCGTTCAGACTTTCGATCTCAAGATCCTTTTTATCTTTCTTTTCCTTCTTGGAATCTTTGTCCTTTTCTTCTTTACTTTCTTCGGCTTCTTCTTCGACCTTTTCTTCAGCCTTTTCTTCAGCCTCAGCTTCGACCTTTTCTTCCTCTTCTTTGGCCTTTTCTACGGAAACATCTGTCTTGATCTCTTCGGTGTTTTCCGTCTTGTTCTTGTTTTTCACCTTGTTCTCAGGCTCCTTCCTAAAACTATTTCTTTATCAATTCATCGATCTGATTTTTGATCGTTGTAAGTGCGGAAACTACTTTCTCGTAATCCATTCTCTTCGGTCCTACGATACCGAATTTTCCGTACATACCGTCGGCCAACTCGTAAGTTGCCGTTACAACGGAGCAATCTTTCATGGAATCAACGGTTACTTCATCGCCGATGTAAACCCGGATCGGATTTCCGTCTCCGTCATCCTGTTTCATGAGTTCCGTAAGTTCTTTCTTTTCTTCGATCTCATATAAGATGTCTGAAGCATTGTCTCCCGCTGAGAGCTCGGGATACTTTAAGATGTTGGTTGCACCACTGGTGTAAACCTTTACCTTTTCTTCTTCACCCAGCGCCTGAGCAACAGCATCAAGTACATCATTTACGACTCCGCCCAAACCTTCGGATTGCTTTTTCATCTTACCGATGATCTCAAGATTGATCTCGGAAAGATCAAGTCCCTGAAGGAAGCTGTTAAGCATCAGATTAAGCTTCAGCATCGTTTCGGGTTCAATCTCCTTAGAAACTTCAATAACCTTGTTTTTAACGATGTTACCCTCAATAAGGATAACCACAAGAACCGAATTCTCCGAAACTTCGGTGAGCTGAACAAATTTCACCTTTTTGCTTCTGAACATGGGTGTCGTAACCATGGCTGTGTAATTTGTGCTGGCGGCAAGAAGCTTTGTAGCCTGTTCCAAGAGGTTTTCCATCTTGTCGGCTTTATCAAGAAGCATTGTTTTAATCTCCTTGATCTCCTTGTCCTTACTTTCCATCATCTTGTCGACATAGAGCCTGTAGGCTTTGTCGGTGGGAATCCTTCCCGCTGAAGTATGAGGAGAAGTAATGTATCCCATTTCTTCAAGATCACTCATCTCGTTTCTGATGGTGGCAGAAGAAAGATTCAGGTCCGTGAACTTTGAAATAGTTCTTGAACCAACCGGTTCACCGGTCTCGAGATAATTTCTGATTATGGCATTAAGAATTGTCCATTTTCTGTCATCAAGTTCCAAAGCTCAGGTTCCTTTCTGTAAATAGATTCGGTTTTTAGTTGTTAGCACTCAAATGTTCGGAGTGCTAATCGTTAGAAATAAAATAGCATTAGCACTCAACTTTGTCAAGTGCTAATACCAACTTTTTTATAAATAATCCCTAAATCTATTTAACTGTCAGTTTAAAAGTTACATATATGCTTTCCACATGGCCCAGAGTTTGCGGATCAAGTATAGTCGGACTTGCATAGGTCGCTCTTCCCATGGGTGTTCTGATGTCCTTAACCTCACTCATTTTTGTGATCCACTCATTATAAAGATTTATTCTGGTACAGTTTCCATCATCGGATGTGCAATAAGGAAGCTTGTTAAAATCGTATTTATTACCGTTAATAACAATTTCCTTTATAGTCATAAGACACCCGGGGAAAAGCTTTTCTCCGTTGTCGATGCCTACAGCGCTGAAAACCAGGCTGTCAGCATAGCCGGCTGCGGTTCCCGTAAAGTCAAGACCTACAGTGTACTCTCCCGCCCCCGTAACATAAACATCAGTAGGAACGACACCCTCCGTCTTTGATTCGGGTGTGTATGTGTCTCCCACGCTATATGAAATACTCCAGTCGGAAGAAGAATACATGAGCCATGCAATTGCCTCATCATCACCCAGTACAAAAGGATCCGTCGCATTTTCGTAAGCAGTCTGCATTTCTTTCTGCGCCATATCAACGTAGGATTTACCGATCAATGCCTGGGATGCGGCGGAATGGTTCAGATAAAGCGTAGCCATATCCGGATCAATGATCGAAGCATTCTGTCTGTTGAAAAGATTATTGCAATCCCAAAGAACCGGAACAAATCCGTAAACATCGCAATTATTTAAAAGATTGGCCGTATATTCCTTTGCACCGTCCTTTATCTTGGTTCCGTTCGGCATGAGAACGCCGTATTCACCGATCACAACGCCTACGCCCTTATCCGTGAACACTTTCATCTTTGCGAGAGCATTGTTCATGTTTGAGTATTCGGTTTTTGATCCCCACGTATCAACGGAATCATTGATGCAGTATTGCGAAGGATCATAATAATGTACGGAGATCAGCAGCCTGTTTGAAGCCGTATCATCGGGAAGCTTGAATCTCTCGTCAATTGTATTGTTAATGTCTGTTCCGTAACCTGCTATCAAAAGGAATCTTTCACTGTTGTTACCGTCTGTGGCGCGCACCGTATCCACGAACGCCTGATTCACTTCATTACAGAGCCTGTACTTTTCATCGGTTGAAAGTGCTGTAGTTTCCGAATCCGAGCAGAATATACTGTTTTCATCAAAACGTGCTCCCAGCTCTTCATTTGCCGACTCAAAGATCAGGTAATCGGAATAGTCTTTAAAATTTTCCGCTATCTGTTTCCACATGGATGTATAAAGCTTCATGGCTTCATTCACGGTTTCTTCGCTGTCGGAGCCGAACATTCCCCACCATCCGTTATCCCAGTGATCATTTATTATTACGTACATGCCCGCATTTCTGGCGTAGTTAACGATCTCAGTCACTCGGGCCATGAATTTATCATCTATATCATAGTTCTTATCTTCAACATGCATTCCGCTGGTCCAGCCCACAGGAATCCTTAATGTATCAAAACCTGCAGCTTTCATTCCGTCGATCATAGCCTGAGTGGTCACAGGCTGTCCCCAGCTTGTTTCATATACAATGGGATCGGCCCCGACTCCGTTTGTCATTCTTCCGCCGATTGCTTCCATGGTGTTTCCAAGATTGATCCCGCCTCCCATCAGATCTGCAATCTCAAGGGATGTGAGCTCAGGTCTCATCTTTCCGTCATCTGCCCATTCACTCACCTTAGTATCCGCCTTTTCATTCACATCTGTCTTTTGTTTGTTCTGTTCTTCCGCATTCTCTGTTTGGTTGTCCTGTTTTTCTTCAACTGAGATCACATTGTCCGGTGTCTCCTGCTCCGTTTCTTTTCCGCAAGCCGCAAACAAGCTTACTGCCAGCATCAGAGTTAAAAGCACCGAAACCGTCTTCTTCCGTCTGTTCTTCATAAATACCTCCTGAATCATTTGTGCGCCGTTATCGGCAAAACACAAAAAAGCCATTGCTATTTTCTCATAGCAGTGGCTTTAATTTAACCGTAATTATTCTTAATAAAAAGACGTAAAAAACTTACTTATTCTGCAGGTACTCGTCAATAGCGGCCGCAGCCTGTTTACCTGCCTGCATGGCAAGGATAACCGTTGCCGCTCCCGTAACCGCATCTCCGCCCGCAAAGATTCCTTCACGAGATGTCTTACCTGTAACTTCTTCCGCGACGATGCACTTATGAGAATTGATCTCAAGTCCTTCGGTAGTAGATGAGATCAGCGGATTGGGGCTTGTTCCCAGTGCCATGATGACCGTGTCAACATCAATGGTGAAATCGGAGTCCTTCTTCTCAACAGGTCTTCTTCTTCCTGAAGCATCAGGCTCGCCAAGTTCCATTTCCACGCAGGTGATACCCTTAACCCAGCCGTTGTCATCCACAAGGATCTCCTTGGGATTTGTCAGCAGTTTGAAGATGATTCCCTCTTCCTTTGCATGATGTACTTCTTCTGCTCTTGCGGGAAGTTCAGCTTCGGAACGTCTGTATATGATATAGGTTTCCGCGCCGAGTCTGAGTGCTGTTCTCGCAGCATCCATTGCTACGTTTCCGCCACCGATAACAGCTACCTTCTTACCTCTTGAAATGGGTGTATCGTAATCATCTCTGAAGGCTTTCATGAGATTGTTTCTTGTAAGGAATTCATTTGCGGAGAATACACCGTTAGCCTGTTCTCCGGGAATGCCCATAAACTTGGGAAGACCTGCTCCCGATCCGATAAAGACAGCCTTAAAGCCTTCTTCTTCCATCAGTTCATCTATGGTTACCGATTTTCCGATTATAACATCGGTTTCGATCTTAACGCCCAAACTCTTAACATTTTCAACTTCGGCTTTTACAACTGTATCTTTGGGAAGTCTGAACTCAGGTATACCGTAAACCAAAACGCCGCCCGCTTCATGAAGCGCTTCGAAAATGGTAACATCGTATCCTTTCTTCGCCAGTTCTCCGGCACATGTGAGTCCGGAAGGACCGGAACCGATCACTGCAACCTTCTTACCGTTCTTTTCGCTTGTTCCCTGAGGTTTTATGTTGTGTTCTCTTGCCCAGTCAGCGGTAAATCTCTCAAGCTTACCGATGGAAACAGCTTCGCCCTTGATGCCTCTGATACATTTAGCTTCACACTGAGTCTCCTGAGGGCAAACACGGCCGCAGATTGCGGGAAGTGCGGAATACTTGCTGATCTCTGCATATGCATTCTCAATGTCACCTGTTTCTACGTGTCTGATGAATTCAGGAATGTTGATCTCTACGGGACATCCTGTCTGACACTGGGGCTTTTTACATTTTAAACATCTTGAAGCTTCTGCCATGGCTTCTTCAAGACTGTATCCCAGGCATACTTCTTCAAAATTGGTTGCTCTTTTTTTTGCTTCCTGCTCACTAACAGGAACGCGTTTCATCTTATCTGTTACTTCCATTATTACGCCTCCTGTATTAATTGCAATGTCCGCAGCCGCCGTGATGAGTTTCGCCTTCTCTTACAGCGAGAAGCGCTCTTCCCTCCTCGGTCTTGTAAAGCTGCTGGCGTTTCATTGCATTATCGTAATCTACCAAATGTCCGTCAAACTCGGGTCCGTCAACGCAGGCAAATTTAACTTCGCCACCCACAAGCACTCTGCAGGCACCGCACATTCCTGTACCGTCAACCATGATGGGGTTCATTGAAACAACTGTGGGGATTCCCAGTTCCTTAGTCAAAAGTGAAGCAAACTTCATCATGATCAGGGGCCCGATAGCCACTGCATGATTGTAGGATTTATGCTCTTCATTTATAAGATACTTAAGGCAATCATTTACATTGCCCTTTCTGCCCTTAGTTCCGTCATCGGTTGTCACATAAACGTTTGCCGCAACCTTTCTCATTTCCTCTTCAAGGATGATCAGGGATTCATTTCTTGCGCCTATGATAACATCTGCATCGATGCCCTGCTCATGAAGCCATTTAACCTGAGGATAAACGGGAGCTGTTCCGACACCGCCTGCCATAAATATTATGCGCTTTTTCCTGAGCTCGTCCGGGCTTTCACTGCAAAGCTCGGAAGGAAGTCCCAAAGGTCCGGTAAAATCGGCAAATTCATCACCCACATTATACTCAGCCATCATTTTTGTTGAAGCTCCGACAGTCTGGAAAACTATAGTTACGCTTTCCTTTTCTCTGTCATAATCGCAAATGGTGAGCGGGATCCTTTCTCCTCTTTCATCGGGACGAACAATTACAAATTGTCCGGGAAGACACTTGTGCGCCACTCTGGGTGCATAAACATCCATCAGCACAATATTGTCGGATAACATGCTTTTTTTAAGAATTTTGAACATAATTACTCTCCGTCGGTTACTCCTAAATTTAATATCATATATATTTACCACTTTTTTTCCGATTTTACAACACTAAATTGTTAATGTGCAAAATTTTTTTTAATCTGTAACTGTTCACAACAGCCCACACAATAATCCATCCGAAAGCTTGCTTTCAGGGAGGGATTTTGTGGGGGCGGCAGCTGCGAAGCAGCGTTCGCACAAGCTGTTAAGCTTGGGCGTGTGAACAGTTACAGATTAATGCCACCCCCGAAACAGCCCACACAATAATCCATCCGAAAGCTTGCTTTCAGGGAGGGATTTTGTGGGGGCGGCATTTTATTTTGTGAAATTTTTAATTTAATTAGTTTTTAGCTATTTACTTTAGAATTGTGTAGTGCTAAAATATAAAAGTAAATGTACTTTGCCTTATGGCAAAATGGAGGATATAGAGAAATGAGTATTAACATCAAGACACCCGCTGTCGATTATTTTTTTGACGCGGTACTCAGCTTGAAAAACCATGAAGAATGCTACAATTTCTTCGAGGATATCTGTACTGTGAATGAAATTCTTTCATTTGCACAGCGTTTCCAAGTTGCGGCTATGCTGAGAGCCAAAAAAACCTATCTCGAAATCGCCGAAGAAACAGGCGCTTCGACAGCCACGATCAGTCGTGTAAACCGCTCTCTGAACTATGGAAATGACGGTTACGACATGGCCTTTTCAAGAGTTGCTCCCTTCCCTGAAGAAGGCGACAGCAAAAAATCCGAAAAGTAATAAAACAGCAGTTCCTTATTAAAAGGAGCTGCTGATTTTTTTATCAATCAACCTTCTTGAGGTTAGCAAAAGCCGAAAGCATCTTCTTTGTTCCGAAGTCAGGAAATTCAACAGTCACCTCATAATCCTTACCGCCCTTTACGATAGAAATGACTTTTCCCTTACCGAATTTAATGTGAGAAACAGTGTCTCCCTCAGCATAGGAAAGGGTTGTCTGACCGCCTGTCTTTGTGAACATTTTGCTGTAATTCAAAGCATAAGGTTCAGCGGAAAGATCTCCTCCGTCATGTCTCTTGTAGCCGTCATCACCATTGGCTTTTGTATAGGCAGGTGTGGGCTTTTTGTCCTTGATTTCGCTATCCATATAGTTTTGCCTCCTGTAATTATTATTAAATGGGGTACTCATATCCAACAAGTACCTCGGAATTTCTTTCAAAAATCTCGACGGCGTATTAAATTGCTGTTCGCCGTACATTCTCCTCATCCTTGCAGACGAAAGGAAAAGTTCCTTCATTGCTCTCGTAATCCCCACATAGCAAAGTCGTCTTTCCTCTTCTATTTCGGAGATCGGATCTTCGGCATTTATGGAAAGACTGCTGGGAAAAAGTCCATCTTCCATTCCGACCAGGAAGACATATGGGAACTCGAGTCCCTTGGCGTTGTGAAGTGTCATAAGAGAAATGAAATTTCCGTCATCCTCTTCATCTTCTGAGGCGGCCTCTTCCGCATTTAATCCGCAATACTCCAAAAAGCCGGTAAGAGAAGCTTCATCCTCTTCCGCTTCGTATCTTGCAGCATAGGAAACCAATGCTTCAATGTTCTGGATCCTGTCATCGGCAGTTTCCGGATCATCATCGCGAAGATAATCCATATAATTGGTTTCTTCTATTACAAGTTTAATGAGGCTCTTTATCGAAAGCTTGTTATTGTTCTGTTCGTATCTCATGCTTTCAACCAGAGCGATAAAACTTTTGGCTTTTTCTCTTGCTCTTTCCGCTCCGGGTATGTACTCAATACGGGCCAGCCCCTCATAGAATGAAAGCTCGTTCTGTGCCGCGTAAGCCGCAACCTTGTCTACGGTTGTAGGGCCGATACCGCGTCTGGGCACATTAAGCACTCTTCTTGTTGCTATATCATCTTTTGCGTTGTCAATAGTTTTCAAATAAGCAATGACATCCTTGATCTCGCGTCTTTCGAAGAAAGAAACCGCTCCGATGGTCTTTGCCTTAAGGTTATGAAAACGCATGGATTTTTCAAAGGAAAGAGACTGAGCGTTTGTTCTGTAAAGAACAGCAAAATCACGATACTCGGCGCCCGTTCTTTCCATTATCTCTCTGATCTTTAAAGAAACGCCGTCAGCTTCTCCCGTCTCATCACCATACATACTGTAATGAACGGCGGAGCCTTTTTCGTTTGCTGTCCAAAGCTTTTTGTCTTTTCTCTCGGTGTTATTGTGGATCACAGCATTGGCAACATTTAAAATGTCAGGAGTGGATCTGTAATTCTGCTCCAGCTTGATCACCTTAGTCTCCGGATAATATTTTTCAAAGTTCAGGATGTTTCTGATGTTGGCACCTCTGAATTTGTAGATCGACTGATCATCGTCTCCCACCACGCAGAGATTCTTTTCTATTTCACCGTCTTCATTTTCATGCTCGGCCAAAAGTCTGATAAGTTCAAACTGAGCCGTGTTTGTATCCTGATACTCATCAACCATAATGTAGCAGAAACGATTTCGGTAATATCTTAATACATCCGGAGTTGTTCTGAAAAGCTCGACCGTCTTGCAGATAAGATCGTCAAAATCAAATGCATTGCAGGTCTTAAGCTGTTTCTGGTACTCTCTGTATATGCTTGCTATCTTTTTGTCGTAATAATCGGCTGCTTCGGCTTCAAAACGGTCGGGATCGATGAGTTCGTCCTTGGCCTTTGAGATCCTGGCCATTATTGCCTTTTCCTTGAACTGCTTTGAATCTATGTTCATTTGCTTAAGAATATTTTTTACAAGAGTTTTCTGATCATCAGAATCATAGATGGTAAAACTGCGTTCATAGCCTATGTATTCACAAAATCTTCTGAGAATTCTAACACACGTGGAGTGAAAGGTCGATACTTGAATGTATTCACTTCCTTCTCCCACCGCCTTTTGTACTCTTTCCTTCATTTCCTTGGCAGCCTTGTTTGTAAAGGTTATTGCAAGGATCTGATAAGGCGAGACATCAAGTTCACGAATGAGCCTGGCTATTCTTTGTGTCAATACTCTGGTTTTTCCGCTCCCGGCGCCTGCCAAGATCAATAAAGGACCTCTGTCATGCATTACAGCCTTCATCTGTTCCGGGTTAAGTGTCATCATTTTTTCCATAAAATCCCTTTTCAGTATAAAAAGTGCCGACCGTAAAACCCGGTCAGCATTTTATCGATATTCTTCTTAATTATCGGATCACTCGGTCCGAACTTCGTCTTCCTCAAACTCGTCTGTTGAGTCATCGTCATCCTTGTATGCATTGCCCGAAACAAGGTTGTAAACGGCATAAACGAGTGCGAAAGCAACGGTGAGAGCTCCAATGATCGATAAAGCAACGATCAAAGGATTGGTTCCCTTTTTCTTTTCTTCAAAATTTCCCAAATACATTTTCGTACTCCTTCCCTCTTAAAACATTTTAAGTCTTTAATTATCGGCTGTCAACCATAACTTATAAACTTTTGTCTTCCTCCGGAGCATTTAATGCATTTTTGCTTTTTGCTTCCTTACGCCTTTTTATTATAGACTCTGTTCCTTCCTTAAGAAAAACGCCGGTAAACTTCTTCAGCATCGCTCTCGACTCTTTGCTTAAGTTATTGTATTCCTTTAACATGCCCAGTCCGCTCTTAAGCACATCACTGCTGATGTCGCCTGTAGTCTTGGCTTCGTTGGCGGAAAGTATTCTGAACAACGCATCGATGAAAGAAGCTCTTTCATCATCGCTCATCTGTTTCAACCAGTTTTTCATGGTCTCATCAAAAACCTTGCTGGCTTCTTCCACCTCGTCCGCAGTTATAAAATGCTTTCCCTGTATCATCCAGGATGCCGCATCATGCTGCATCACACTTCTCTGGGTGCTTCTGATAACGGTGTAATTGCTGACGTGGTTTAAAAGCATACCGACAATGGATTCGCTCGGAGTGTAACTTTCGGTCTTTGCAAGAACTTCTGCGGCGTCTTCACCGAGAACAGTCTCGTCTCCGAAGCCGGGGTCGTCATAATTGTAAACCTTTATTATTCTGTCTCTTATTCTCTTTTTTGCAAGGCATGCAGAATAGATCGCCAGATTGCCACCTTTGGAATGGCCGCAGACATACAATTGACCTCTGATTTTTGAAGCTGCTTCTTCGAGGTACTCCAGTGCTTTCTTTTGTGCAGGCACCTGAGGCATGAAACACATGTTAAAATCTTCTTTCCAGCCTACAATGGTGTCATCGGTTCCTCTGAAAACAACGACTGCTGTTCTGGGATCGATCTGAATTGTAATGGCAGAAAACTGAGAATCGTTTGAATAATCGATCACATTTCTGTATCCTGAAAATCTGATCTTTGCAAATCTGTCGGTCTCGGCACATTTTTTAAGAGCCAGTCCCGATGTTCTTGTAAATGAAAGAGATTCAGCCAGTATCTTATCCAGGTTAAATTTTTCCAGGAAAAGTCCGGAAGTTTTCTTTAAGGAAACTCCTCTGTTAAATTCAGCTGGAACGATCCCGTCGAAATCCACATAGGAAAGCCAGGAAAATAAAAGGCAATCCACCTCGTTCACAGGTGACATATCAAATGTAATGTCTCCGCGCCAAGTAAGATAATCAAATAAATTCGCCATACGCTCCCACCTCTCGAAAACCGGTCATTCGGCTTTATAACCGAATGTTACATTAAATGTTTCTTCTTCGTATTTTCCCTCGGTCAGCCTCTTTACCGTAACTGTTCCTTCGCTGCCGCCGGGTGTGTAGGACATTATCTTTTCATAACCTTCCTGTGAATTAACGGTTTTTCCGTTGATTGCCACAATGACATCTCCTACTTTGATGCCCGCTGTTTCGGCAGGCGAACCGCTTCGTACTTCCTTTACGTAGATGCCTCTGGGAAGATTGTAGAATTTAGAATTCTCCGCCGTAACGATCTGTCCGGTAAATCCGAGATAGGCCTGTTCATTAGTCGGAAGTGTTTTTCTGGTCATAAGGACTTCGATGATCGGGATCGCAGTAGAACTGGGAATTGCATAACAGATGCCTTCTACGGTCTCGGAAGCAATCTTTGCATTGTTTATCCCTACCACTTCTCCGCGTGCATTTAAAAGAGCTCCTCCGCTGTTTCCCGGATTGATGGCTACATCTGTCTGGATCAAAGTCAGCGTGTAATCATCGCTCATCTCAACTTCTCTGTTCAAAGCGCTGACATACCCCACTGTAACAGACTGCCCGTAACCCAATGCATTACCCACCGCAATGACCATATCACCCGGTACCAAAAGGTCCGAATCTCCGAATGTCGCTATCCTGATCGCGGAAAGCGTATCCGCAGAAATATCGGAAAGCTTGACCGCAATAACAGCCAGATCCTCAGATTCTTCAGCGGCCTTGACTTCTGCCGCCGCCGTTGCACCGTCGATAAAGGTAACCTCCACCTCGGAAGCACCGTCAACAACGTGGTTGTTGGTGACGATCAGGATCTCTCCATAGTTCTGAGCGGCAATTATTCCGGAAGCATTTCCTTTGGATTCATAGGGATACTTTCTTCCGAAAAAGTCGTAGCTGTAAGTAACAGAAGTAACCCCCACCGAAACCAATGAGGGCATTGCGCATTTGGCTGCTCCCGTAACATTGTATGCGGTGTCTTTTTCAGTATCATTGTCATCGGTTTCCCTTGCATAGGTTACCTTTTCCCAGACTTCCTGTTGTTTGATCACCGCCTGTTTAACAGCCGCTTCTGTTTTTTTGTATTTTACGAATCTGACACCCAGGAGAACCAAAGCTGCCGCAAGGCCTACCGCAACGGCGCAGATCAAAGTTTTTAAAAAAGTTTTCATATCGTGATCGTTAAAGACTCCTTTGTCTTTAATGCTATCATCAAAATATGTACTAATTGTGTTCTTTAAGGCCCGAAATATAATTCCTTACTTCTGATGCCATATAAAGAGAACCGAGGCACAAAACAATGTCTTTATCAGATGCTCTCTCCAACGCTTTTTCTATGCCTGCCGGCACATCTCCGCCGCAGATCACAGTGTCGACTTCATTTCCGCAAAGAAGACTTGTCTTTTCATAAAGGTCTTCACAATTCATTGCTCTTGGATAGAGAGGCTGTACGCAGATTATCTCTGAGGCTGCTTCAGCCATGATCTTAAGGATACCGTCCACATCTTTGTCCGCCATAACCCCGAACACACAGATGACCTTGGGACTTCCGGGCTTTTTAACCTCGATACAGTTCTTGATGGTGTCTATGGTCGCTCTCATGCCCTGGGGATTATGTGAGCCGTCCACAAAGATCAACGGATTCTCAGCCAGCTTCTCCAGTCTTGCGATCCATTTGGTGTTTTTAATGCCCTGTTCCACTGCTTCCCTGTCGATCCTAAGGCCCTTCTTTTTAAGAAGTTCAACAGCTTCCATGACTACAGCCGCGTTCTTTCTTTGATAAGCACCGATCATTGGCATTTCAATGTCATATTCACCATAGGCAAAGCTTTGTCCGCCAAGATCCGCTTTTTTTACCTTTATTGTTTTAAAATCCGGAATCGTAAGTTTGCTTCCGGTTTCTTTACATCTATTTTCTATCTCTGCCTCAGCCTCGGGGCATTCACCGTAAAAGACCACATCAGATCTGGATTTTATGATACCTGATTTGGTTCTTGCTATTTCAGCCACCGTATTGCCCAGATACTGCATGTGATCGAGTCCGATGTTCACAAGGATCGTAGCGAGTGGCGCGGGAATGACGTTTGTGGCATCAAATTCTCCGCCCATACCCACTTCCAGAACAACAACATCGCAGTTTTGCTCAAGGAAGTACAAAAGCCCGATAACCGTGACCACCTCAAACTCTGAGGGCGGTTCTTCCATCTTGTCGACAGCCGCCTTGACGAAAGTGACAAGGTCTGCCAATGCCTGATCGGGTATCTCCTTAAATCCAAAAAGAGAATCCTTATTGTAGGCTTCGGCAGTGCTTACCATAATGCGTTCATTGAACCGCATTATGAAAGGCGAGGTAAAAAGTCCCACCTTAAGGCCCGTACATCTAAGGATTTCCGCAAGCATAGCGGATGTGGACCCTTTACCGTTAGTTCCGCCCACATGGATGAATTTAAGCTTTTTTTCGGGATTTCCCACAAGATCAAGCAATGCTTCCGTCTTTGTAAGTCCGAGCTTTTTGCTCATCCATCTGAGTCCATGCACATAATCCAGTGCTTCATTAATGTTCATTTTCTATTGTTCCTTCTTAAGGTTTTTATTGGCCGTAGCAAGCATCAGCTTAATACGGTTCAACTGGTTGACTTCCGATGCGCCGGGATCGTAATCCACGGCTACAATGTTTGCTCCCGGGAACTGACGTCTCAATTCCTTGATGACACCCTTTCCCACAATGTGGTTTGGAAGGCATGCAAAAGGCTGACAGCAGACTATATTCGGAACATCCGAATGAATGAGTTCCACCATTTCGCCGGTAAGGAACCAGCCTTCGCCGGTCTGATTGCCCATTGATACTATGGGTTTTGCGTAATCCGCCAATTTTGCGATGTGGGTGGGAGCTTCAAAGCGCTTGCTCCTGTTGAACTCCTTTACAGCATCCTTTCTCATGAATTCATAAAATGCAACGATCATATTGTTGATCCGCTGAGACTTCTTTGACTTACCCAAAGCATCATGTTTAAAGTTTGCGTTGTAAGAGCAATAAGCAAGGAAATCCATAAGATCGGGCATAACGGCCTCTGCGCCTTCTGCTTCCAAAAGGTCCACCAGATTATTGTTTGCGGCGGGAAGGAACTTAACAAGTATCTCTCCCACGATTCCGACTCTCGGCTTTTTAACATCCCTAAGCGGAATCTCATCGAAATCCTTTATTATGCCTTTTATGTTCTTTTTGAAATCCTTGAATCTGCCCGTCTTAACCTGCTCTATGCACTTTTCCTTCCATTTTTCGTGAAGAGCATTTACGGATCCTGGCACCTCCTCGTAAGGTCTTGTCCTGTAAACCACACGCATAAATATGTCGCCGTAAACAAGAGCCATCATAGCCCTGATAACCATTTTGGGCTCCAGCTTGAAGCCGGGATTCTTTTCTATGCCCGATGTACTTAAGGAAACAACGGGTATCTGCTCCATACCTGCTTTTTTAAGAGCACGGCGTATGAAAGCAATGTAGTTTGTAGCACGACATCCGCCACCTGTCTGCGTGATGAGGAGTGCCGTCTTGTTAAGATCGTATTCTCCCGACTGCAATGCGGCGATCATCTCTCCCACCACAAGAAGTGAAGGATAACATGCATCATTGTTTACGTATTTAAGTCCGGTGTCTATGGTGTGTCTGTCGGGTTCCGGAAGCTCAACCACATTCATTCCGCAGGATGCCATTGCAGGTGCCAGAATGTCAAAATGTATAGGTGACATCTGAGGAACCAGAACAGTGTAGTTCCTTCTCATTTCCTCTGTGAAAACGACACGGTGGTAAGCCGAATCCTTGACCTCGGTAACAACTCCCTTTCTCTTTCTGTCATTGATGGCTGAAAGAAGGGATCTGATACGGATCCTTGCCGCACCCAGGTTGTTTACTTCATCGATCTTTAACATCGTGTAGATCTTGCCCGATCCCGAAAGGATGTCTGCTACCTGATCCGTTGTAACCGCATCAAGTCCGCAGCCGAAGGAGAAGAGCTGGATGAGATCCAGATCCGGATTTTCCCTGACATAGCTGGCAGCAGCATAAAGTCTTGAATGGTACATCCACTGATCCACTACGATAGTAGGTCGATCCACGGGACGAAGATGAGAAACGGAGTCCTCGGTAAGTACCGCAACACCGTAGGATGTAATGAGTTCCGGAATGCCGTGGTTGATCTCGGGATCGATGTGGTAAGGTCTGCCTGCAAGAACAATACCGTGGATATTATTGTCTTTAATATACTGAACAGCGGCTTCGCCGGCTCTCTTCATGTCGCCTCTGGCTTTAAGGAGTTCCAGCCATGCTGCATGAGCTGCGGCTTCAACCTCCACTTCTCCGATACCGTTCTCTTCACCGAAGAATTTAACCAGACGTTTTGTTATGATCTCCTCGGATTCCAGCGAAACAAAGGGATTCTGGAAGTTTACGTTCTCACTTCTGATCTCTTCAACATTATTCTTGATGTTTTCGCCGTAGCCTGCCACCATGGGACAGTTGTAGTGATCTCCCGCTCCCGGGAACTCTATTCTTTCATAAACAACACAAGGATAGAAAATATACTTGATGCCCTGCTTTATGAGCCATGTGACATGACCGTGAGCCAGCTTAGCGGGATAGCATTCCGACTCCGAAGGGATGGATTCTATGCCCATTTCATAAATCTTTCTGGAGGATACGGGTGAAAGTACCACTCTGTATCCAAGATTAGTAAAGAACGTAAACCAGAAAGGATAGTTTTCGTACATGTTAAGGACTCTGGGGATACCCACCGTTCCTCTTGGTGCGGTAAATTCTTCCAGCGGCTCGTAGCCGAAGATCCTTTTTAGTTTGTACGCAAAAAGGTTAGGTATGTTGGTGTTGGATTTCTCTTTACCCAGGCCCTTTTCACAACGGTTTCCGGAAATGAAGTGTCTGTTTCCCGGGAAATGATTGATGGTGAGCAGACAATGGTTCGTACAGCCCTGGCATCTGGTAAGAGTGGAGGAGAAAGTAAGTTCCTCTATCTCCTTAAAGGAAAGCATGGTGCTCTTCTGTCCTTCGTAATGTTCTCTTGCTATCAGAGCAGCACCGAAGGCACCCATAATGCCCGCAATGTCCGGACGTACAACTTCGGAATTTACGATCTTTTCAAGTCCGCGAAGTACCGCATCGTTGTAGAACGTTCCGCCCTGAACAACGATCTTCTTTCCCAGATCCTTTGCATCGCTTACCTTAATAACCTTATAAAGCGCATTCTTGATAACGGAATAAGCAAGCCCCGCAGAAATATCGGATACGCTTGCACCTTCCTTCTGTGCCTGTTTTACTTTCGAGTTCATGAAAACGGTGCATCTCGTACCGAGATCAATGGGATTTTCCGCAAAAAGTGCGATCTTCGCAAAATCAGCCACTTCATAATTGAGTGACTTTGCAAATGTTTCGATGAATGATCCGCATCCCGAAGAACAAGCCTCATTGAGCTGAACCGAATCAACCGCATGATTTTTGATCTTGATGCATTTCATGTCCTGACCGCCGATGTCCAAAACGCAGTCCACATCGGGATCAAAGAAGGAAGCAGCATAGTAATGAGCGACTGTTTCAACCTCACCCTCATCCAGGATCAAAGCAGCCTTAAGGAGAGCTTCTCCGTAACCTGTGGAGCAAGAACGGACGATCCTTGCATTTTCAGGCATTTTGTCCGCAATTTCCTTAATAGCCTTGATCGCTGTTTTTAAAGGACTTCCGTTATTATTTTGATAGAATGAGTACAAAAGGGATCCGTCTTCTCCCACAAGCGCAACCTTCGTTGTGGTTGAGCCCGCATCGATACCCAGATAGCAATTTCCCGAGTAATCTGCGAGACTGCCCTTTCTGACAGTGGCCTTTTCATGGCGGGCTTTAAAGTCTGCATATGCCTGCTCGTCGGCAAACAAAGGTTCCATTCTCGCAACCTCAAAGTCCATTTTGATGCCCTTTTCCAGTTTCGTTATCATTTCGGAAAGGAGCACTCTCTCTTCAACCTTATTGTTTTCCTTTGCGCTCATTCCGGAGCCCATTGCAGCGAACAAATGAGAATTGTTGGGCGCAATGACGGCTTCGGGCGTCAGGTTTAATGTTCTTATGAATGCTTCCTTGAGTTCAGTAAGGAAGTGAAGCGGGCCGCCGAGGAAGGCAACGTTTCCGCGAATAGGCTTACCGCAGGCAAGTCCGCTGATAGTCTGGTTTACAACTGCCTGGAAAATAGATGCGGAAAGATCCTCTTTGGAAGCCCCTTCGTTGATCAGGGGCTGAATATCGGTTTTCGCAAAAACTCCGCAGCGCGCAGCTATCGGATAAATAGCCTTGTAACCCTTGGCATATTCATTGAGGCCTGCAGCATCTGTCTTTAAAAGTGAAGCCATCTGATCTATAAATGATCCGGTACCGCCGGCACAAATGCCGTTCATTCTCTGCTCTACGCCGCCTGTGAAGTAAATGATCTTGGCATCTTCACCACCGAGCTCAATGGCGACATCGGTTTTGGGCGCAAATTCCTGCAAGGCATTTGCAACCGCCACAACTTCCTGCACAAAAGAAACGTTCAGATGCTTTGCAAGCGTCAAACCGCCGGACCCTGTAATTGCAGGCTGCAGCAAGCACTCTCCCGTAACTTCCTTAGCTTTGTTTAATATGCGTGCGAGTGTGCCCTGGATGTCCGCAAAATGCCTTTGATAATCCGAGAACAAAAGCTCTCCGCTTTCATTTACTATGGCCGCTTTTACGGTGGTGGATCCTATGTCTATTCCCAAGTAGTAGATCGGAAAATTCTCTGTCATTTCAATACCCTCATAAATCTCTTTCAATTAATATGGCATATTATATCACGTCATATTTTAAATTGCCATATGCTTTTGATAAAGTCTTGACTATCCCTTTAAACGTTCTCTATCTGCCAGTCTATAGGTGCCATTCCCTTTTCTTTAAGAAAATCATTGGTCTTTGAAAAATGTCTGCATCCGAAGAATCCTCTGTAGGCTGACAAAGGACTTGGATGAGGAGCTCTTAAGATCAAGTGGTCGGGATTTGTGATCAGTTCAGCTTTTCTTTGAGCCGGGCTTCCCCAAAGCAAAAAAACTACAGGTGTCTTTTTAGTGTTCAAGGCCTTCAAAGCCGCATCGGTAAACTGCTCCCAGCCGTGTCCCGCATGGCTGTTGGCTTCATGAGCTCTGACCGTCAACACCGTATTCAGCATCAAAACGCCCTGCTTTGCCCATTTCGTAAGCAAGCCATTGTTGGGAATGTAGCATCCCAGATCGTCATGCAGTTCTTTATAGATGTTTTGAAGGCTGGGCGGCACATCGGTCGGTGGAAGCACCGAAAAGCAAAGCCCATGGGCCTGCCCCGCATTATGGTACGGATCCTGTCCCAGGATCACTACCTTGGTAGCCTCAAAAGAGGTGTAATGAAAGGCATTGAAAATGTCATTTGAAGGAGGATACACAACTCTTGTGTTGTATTCCTTTTTTACAAACTCAAAAAGATCCCTGTAATAACTTTTTTTGTATTCTTCTTTAAGTTGATCGTTCCAATCGTTAGAAATCGCGCTCATTACAATCTCACCGATATTCCCTTATCCTTAAGAAACCTCTTGACCTCAGAGATTTCAAGTTCCTTATAGTGAAAAAGAGTAGCTGCAAGTGCGGCATCAGCGCCTCCCTCAGTCAGTACTTCGCTGAAATGCTCACATTTTCCCGCACCGCCGGAAGCGATTATAGGCACATTAACAAGGCTCGAAATGGCCTTTGTAAGCTCGATATCGTATCCGTTCTTGGTTCCGTCCGCGTCCATGGATGTAAGAAGGATCTCTCCCGCGCCCAGATCGCAGGCTTTCTTTGCCCATTCCACAGCATCGATCCCCATGTCGATCCTTCCGCCGTTTTTAAAAATGTTCCATCCTGTACCGTCCGCTCTTCTCTTGGCATCAATGGCTACAACAACGCACTGGCTTCCGAATTTGTCAGCCGCTCTGGAAATGAGTTCGGGATCCATGATAGCTGCAGAATTCACAGCAACTTTATCCGCTCCTTCTCTGAGAATAACCTTAAAATCCTCAATGGTACGGATTCCTCCGCCTACGGTGAATGGGATGAAGATGGCTTTGGATATTTTTCTTACAAGATCCGCCTTAATCTCCCTGGCATCTGAGGACGCCGTAATGTCAAGAAACACAAGTTCGTCTGCTCCCGCAGCATCATAAGCGGCTGCTGTCTCAACAGGATCGCCCGCGTCCCTTAAGTTAACAAAATTTATTCCTTTAACAACTCTTCCGTCCTTAATGTCAAGGCAAGGGATTATTCGTTTGGTAAGCATGGTCTCCTCCTCACATTTCCGCAAAATTCTTTAAGATCGCAAGTCCCGTCTTTCCCGACTTTTCGGGGTGGAACTGACATGCGAACACGTTTCCGCTTTCCACTGCGGCATGAAAAGGATGAATGTAATCACAAGTGGCCGCTACCACATTTTTATCCTCGGCATCAAGATAATAGGAATGAACAAAGTACACGTAGGAATCATTCGGAATGTCCTTAAAAAGCTTTGTTCCTTCCTTGATCTTTATCGAATTCCAGCCGATCTGCGGGATCTTAAAACCGGAGGTTTCTTCAAACTTTTTGATCTTTCCCTTAAACACAGCAAGTCCGGGAACCTCAGCTCCCTCTTCACTTGATTCAAAAAGCATCTGCATTCCCAGGCATATGCCCAGCAGAGGGATCTTTCTTTCTACAGCCTTCTTAACGGTAAGATCAAGTCCCGAATCTCTCAACATGTTCATGGCATCGGCAAATGCACCAACGCCCGGCAGAACGATCTTATCCGCTGAAAGCAAAACGTTTTCATCCGAGCTTACAACAGTTTCATAACCCAGGTAAGCAAATGCTTTTTCAACACTTCTCAAATTACCTGCGCCGTAATCAATAATAGCAATCACAAAAGAACCTCCAATTTTAAACCGTTTTTTTACCGAAAAAAGGGCAGAGTATATGCTCCGCCCATATTACATCATTCCCGTTAAGCTATTGATCGCCCGATCCCAATCCCAAGCGATCTACCGTCTCGTAAATATATCTGGTGTAGTAAAGATTTGCGTCATATTCTCCGTAAGTCTCCCTGAGCAGATCATAATGCTCAAGTACAAACATGGCCTCACTTTCATCTATCCCGTAGATTTCCCAGAGCTTGTTATATATCTCGCTTCTTACAAGATAAATGTCATCCTGCGCTCCCAACGCAGTGGCATGAGCAAACCATTTTCTGAATCTCAGAAGGCCCTTAAACAGATCGTTAAGTCCCTCTCTGTAATCATCAAGAAGTGCGTGATTATTGTAAGCATTAAGCTGAGTGTTAACATAATTGATGGTTAAGATCTTGTCGTAAAGCTCGTAGTCTTCATCCTCAATATCAAGTCCGTAGATCTTGTCATAAGCCTTGGTATAATAAGTAACATCCTTATAGACCAAAGCATTGTCAAAAAGCTTTGAAGCCTGACGAACTCCGATATTGTAAGCCAGTGTGCTTCCACCGCTTACAGTAACCGCAACGATTCCGATAAAGAGTGCAAAGATCACCAGTATGCCCCATTTGTTGAGCTTTGTGGTGTTTCCCACATCTTCCAGGATCATTTCACTGGCCTGTTCCAGCTTCTGTTTGCGGATTGCTTCTTTCTCTTCCGCGCTCTGTCGAGCCTTGAGGGCTTTTGCCTCAGCAGCGGCCTTTTTCTTTTCGTCCCTTTCGGCCTTCTTTGCTTCCCTTAAAGCTTTCTTTGCCTCGGCAGCTTCTGCCTTCTGCTTTGCAAGTTCTTCAGGTGGGATCTCGGGTTTTATCTTATTTTCCGGGATCTTAACATTACCGAAAAGCTGTATGTACCAGGGAAGTTTTTCCTTCTTAACAGCGGACTTTTTGCCCTTTGCAGGCTTTTCTTCTTCCTTATCAACATCTATCTCATTAAGGAGATCGTCAAGAGCCGCAAGATCGTCTTCGTTGAAGCTTTCAACGCCAATCTCTCCAAACATGTTGCCGTTGTCCGAGCCCTTGTTTTCATCACCAATGTCATTGATGGTAAAGCCGGACATCGGATCTTCGTATTCCGGAATAAAATTGTCAGCGTTTTCTTCCGTGCTTTCAGTCGAACCACTGTTCAGGAAATCAAAAGCTTCTTCAGCACCGTCATCGGAGCTCTGTCCGCCTTGATCGCCGCTTAATGTATCCTCTCCGAAAATAAATTCGGGTGTTTCCTCGGTAAGACTATCATTGGCAGGAGTTCCGTCTTCGTAAAATACGCCGGGTTCATTGCTGTCATTTGTTGAAAAAATGTCTTCCGAATCTGCAAGTTCAGGTTTTTCTTCAGATCTTGCATCATTGTTTTCATCATCTGCTTCGATGTTAAAGACCTCATCCGCCAAGTGGTTTTCCATCTGATTTTCCGAAATGGGGTTGTCTGTCACTCCGTTAAAGAAATCGAAGTTGTCCAGATCCATGTCATCGTCTTTGTTTTTATCGTCAAACAGATTGAATCCGTTGATCTCATCGTTGTCAGAAGATTCTTTGTCAAAAGAGTCATTGCTGTGTTCGGCTTTGTTTTCTTCCTGCGTCTGATCTTCTTCACTGTAAAGATTACCGAAAAGATCATCCAGAGCATCGCCCTCTTCATCATTTCCTTCACCGAAGAGTTCCTCGGGAACCTGCCGGGTTTCTTCCTCAGGTTCAGGCTGTACGATCTCAGGTTCGGTCTTTTCTTCCTCAGGCATAGCAAACAGCTCTCCGGAGGACCCTTCCTCGGAAAGCTCGTCGTTTATCATCTTATCGATGACCGCGTCGTCATAGTCATCAAAAATGTTGTAGTTGTCAATCTCCCCTGTTTCAAAGTCCACGTCAGGCTCATCGTCTGTTACGTACTTTTCTTCATCAAACACAAGGGCCGGACTGTCATCTTCATCACTGTCAAGGAAATTAAAGGTTTCTTCATGAGTGTCATCTGATTCGTCAGCTTCCTCATCCTTGCTTTCATCCTTCGGCGAAAGGTAGGCATCCAGAAAATCCGGAATGTCGTGAAGCTCCGCCTTGCCGCCTGCTGCAGCATCATCCATAACCTCATTCGCCGGAGTCTTTTCAGATTCCGGCGTTACCCTAATTTCTTTGTCATCGGCCTTTTTATCATTCTTTTTTCTGTAGGCCGAAAATCTGTCATTGTTGTCCGGCTTACTGCCGTTTGAAGTAAGCCCGTTCAGGAGACTGTCAAGATAAGATTCATCATTTGGCATCTGTTAGTACTCCGAGTGATTATTATTAGTTCAAAATGAGCTTATCAATCTCTCCGACAAGGCGTCCGATCTGAGGCTTTGTAATCTGAGCATCCGCACCGAGGGATTTTCCCTTAACGATGAGTTCATCACTAATCATTGATGAGAAAATGATAACGGGGATGTTCTTCATCTTATCGTCGCTCTTGATCAGCTTTGTAAGGTGATGTCCGTCCATACGAGGCATCTCGATATCCGTGATAACAAGCTTAACCTTATCTGTAATGTTTCCGCCCTTATTGAGTTCTGTAAGCTTGTCCCAAGCTTCCTGTCCGTCCATATTTACGATAAGGTTTGAATAACCCGCCTTCTTAAGGCAATCCTGTAAAAGTTTTGAAAGAAGTGCCGAATCTTCTGCAATGAGAATGGGCTTTGTGCTTCTCTGTCTGAATCCAAGCTCATCAATGTCACTTACCTTAAGTGAAGTGTCAGGCGAAATGTCTGCGATGATCTTTTCAAAATCGAGAAGAACAATGAGTCTTCCGTCAAGCTTTACAATTCCGGTCGCAACGCCCTTGCCCTGTCCGTTCAATGTAGCATCGGGCTTTAAAACTTCTTCCCAGGATACTCTGTGGATTCCCACAACGGAATGTACATGGAATGCAGCGTTTGTATTGTTAAAATAAGTAACAATGTAAAGGTCGTTCTTAATTTCGTCAGATTCGGGAAGATTTAAAACCTTTGAAAGACTAATGCTGGTGATAACCTCATCACGCGGCATGAAAATGCCTTCTATACAAGGGTCGGCATTAGGAACAGCAACTGCCGGTGTATATTGCAGAATTTCACGAATCTTGGCTACATTTATGCCGTAGCGGTTTCCGCCCACCATAAATTCAAGAATTTCAAGCTCGTTGGTTCCGCTTTCTAACAAGATGTTGGTATCCATAATTATTCCTCCGTGTTAGGTATATTCGTATCGTAAATATTTAGTAAATTATATAACATATCAGAATATTTTTCAATTGATTTGAAACAAGTTTATTGTATTTTAATTATCACACTATCGTTGTTTTTATTGGTTATGAGAACACCTGCAGTATCAATTTCCATGTTCTCGGGAACCTTAAATACAATGACCGCTCCGTTCACTCCGTTGTACCTTCCTCCGGGTGCAATGGGCTCTCCTCTGGTATCTTTTGATTCAAGTCCAATAAAGTACAGATCATTGGGGAACAATGTCAAAGTCTCGTAATCAAAGTAGACACCGTTAACCATTATAAGACTCCTAAGTCCCATATCGCAGGTCTTAAGGTACTTTGTTACCGAGCTTTGATTCTTTATGACTATTTTAACAGCCAGGTATTCGTAACCCTCTATACGGCTCAGCGAATAGTAGGAATCACCGATAGAGAAGCTGTACTCCGGAATGCTGGCACCTGCATATATTACATCAAATTCTTCAGCCCCGATGACCTTTGCCAGCTGCTTCCATGTTTCGGAATTGTTCTCCGGGAACGGTGTGGGCGTCGGCGTATTTGTCGGAGTGGGTGTCGGCGTCTTTGTTGCGTTCGGATCAACGGGTGTAGCCGTAGGTCTCGGAGTGGGTGTCGGCGTGTCGGTCGGAGTAGGCGTCGGAGTGTAAGTGGGTGTGGGCGTAAGATCGTCCGAGTCCACCATTGTACCCGTATAATTCATATCGTGCCTTAAGAGTGCGTCCGCAGAATACTGCGCAACGGCATCTATTTCTCTGTCACTGAGCGGTATCCTTTCTACAAGGCATCCGCCGAGTCCGAGTGCAGCAATGCATATTAAGATAATCTGAATTTTCTTAAACACCTGAATGCTCCTCTTTTGTGTAGATTTGTTTGCTTTAAAACTATAACACTTTATATATTTTTCGGCAACTTATCTTTTAAATTTTAGTGTCCGAATCAAGTTCGAACCAAAATTCCACACCATTGGAATGATTAATGACTCCATACGGTTTATTGTGAGCTTCCATAATCGCCTTAACAATGGACAGACCTATGCCTGAACCTCCGTATTCTCTCGTCCTCGCCTTATCTACCTTATAGAACTTGATCCAGATCTTGTCAATGTCCTCTTCGGGTATGGGCTTTCCGGTATTGAAAACCGAGATCCGAACGGTTTTGCCTTTTGTTTCGGCTTTTACATCCACTATCATTTCATTTTCGCAATGGTTCAATGCATTGGTCAGATAATTTGTGAACACCTCTTCAACCATGTATTCGTCTGCCCAGACATTGATCGGCCCCTTTGCGTTAACCAAAAGCTTTGCGCCCTTGTTCTTTATGAGTACATCGGATGCATTAAGAACGGATCTGATCACCTCGCAAATGTCAAAACGCTTCAGCTCAATGATCTGATTTCCGAACTCGATCTGATTCAGAGTAAGAAGTTTCTTAACCATCGTGTTCATCTTGCCCGCTTCATCAATGATAACATCGCAGTAATAATCTCTGCTTTCCGCATCGTCATTAATGCAGTCCTTTAAACCTTCGGCGTATCCCGAGATCAAAGCAATGGGTGTTTTTAATTCATGCGTAACGTTTGCAAGGAATTCTTTTCTTATCTCGTCGACCTGAATCTTTTGTTCAATGTCACTCTGCAGTCTGTTATTTACACTCTTAAGATCTGAGATCGTCTCTTCAAGCTTTTCGGAAAGAGTGTTGATGCTCTCGCCCAGTTCACCGATCTCATCATGTGATCTTCCTTCATATTTGCTGGTGAAATCAAGCGCCGACATCCTCTTGGCTATTTCCGAAAGCTGCTTGATAGGACGCACCACACGTCCCGAAGCCACAAGCATTATTCCCGAAGCCACGATCAGCACCAGAATACCTGCGTAAAGCAAAAACGTGTTTGCTATGTGCACGCTGTCCTGCATACTTTCAACGTTTGTTCTGATGAGAACAAAGCTCGCGTTGGTGTCATCCTGCGCAAAGAGTTCTATGTAGGTTGATCTTGTTCTTCCGTCGTACGCCTTGGTTATGTTGTATCTGCCTTCCGGGTCGGTGTACATTACTTCACTGTTAAAATCCTTATTTTGATTGCTTCCTCCCGAATAACCGGAAATTCTCTCAAAGAAAACTCTTTCTTTCGTGTTCACATTTGCGGTACTGAAAGAATAGTCGTAGTTCCAAAGGATCGATATCGAAAGATTGTATCTGTTCGCAACCGCTTCAAGATTCCTCGAGTCCTTGTCCGAAAGAAAGTTCTCCGTGTCCGTCTGCGGAGTGATCTCAACAGGTTCTTCATAGGGCGGCGGAACATCTTCTCCCTCGGGCTTCTCCCCGGGAACAAATTCTCCTCCGAATTCATCTTTCCTCGGGCCAAAAGGCGCAGGTGTGGGAGTAACGCTAACATCTGCCTGTGAAGCCTCCGTGTAGGCAACCGTATAATTCGCAGCAACAGCAGAAGGTCCATTAACCGACGCCGATTGATTGTTCTCCTCTCCCACATAATACTTGGAGAGGATCTGTTCAACGGATTCATAGGTACTTTTTAGTGCCTCCAGCTTGGTGTTTATATAATATTTTTCAAGAAAGAATCTGTTCAGCGCCCAAGTAACGGAAATTGCTCCGAAAACAGTGGCAACGATCGTTAATGTGAGCCTGAGTCTCCAAGAGATCTTCATGTTTTTCTCCTTGCAGGCATATGCCTTCTTGATCAGACTTCAAATTTGTATCCCATGCCCCAAATGGTCTTAATGTAATCGCCTTTTTCGCCCATCTTGCTTCTGAGTTTCTTAACATGGGTGTCAATGGTTCTTGCATCGCCGTAATAATCATAATTCCATACGTTGTTAAGTATCTTTTCTCTGGAAAGAGCGATACCCTTGTTTGTAACGAAGTACTCAAGGAGTTCAAATTCTTTGACTGACAGATCTATGGCTGCCCCGTCGATTTTTACCGAATGAGCCTGATGATCGAGAACAATACCGCCCACCTCTATAGTCTCTTCAAGTGACGAATTAGCTCTCCTTAAAATAGCCTCAACTCTTGCCACAAGGATCTTGGGTGAAAACGGCTTCGAAATGTATTCGTCTACTCCGAGTTCAAAGCCAAGAAGCTCGTCTCTTTCTTCAGATTTTGCCGTAAGCATGATGATCGGAACGCGGGAGTACTGTCTGATCTCTTTTACTACCTGCCAGCCGTCAAGCTTGGGCATCATCACATCCAGTATCACAAGTGCAATGTCCTTGTTCCTTTCATCAAAGAAAACATCGATCGCCTGTTCTCCGTCTTCCGCTTCCAATACACTGTATCCCTGCTTTGCAAGGAAGTCATGTACAAGTTTTCTCATTCTGCTTTCATCATCAACTACCAAAACTTTTACAAGATCCATAACATCCTCCGTTTCAGATTTTATTTTTCATAATATATTCCGTTCTGTTCAAGAAAATACAATTGATCGTTAATCTTCTGCTGCATTTCGTCCAGCTCCTGCTGCCATCCGGAATACTTGTTTATTATATCTCTTTCATATACGCTTTTAAGCGGGGAACTTTTCCCTGTCAGAACGATCACGAACATCCCGACGATAATGGCTGCAAGGCCTATGATAACTATCTTAAGCCCCAGATTTTCTCTTCTGAGTTTTTGAACTGTCGTTAGAGGCTGTTTTTCCTTCTTTTTCTTGCTGACATTGACTTCGGGCAATTCTCTGAGCTTTGATTCGTTGATCATCTCATTTTTAAGTGCAAGTCCTCTCAACCTCTTAAGAAAATCAAGCCCGATAACAGTGGTGATCACTTTTCTGTCGATCATTTTATTGTACAAAGCAACCACAGTTTCCGTATTGGTGAGATCCGTTCTTGCTTTGATGTATTCAATTGTCTCGTTTTCCTTTTTTGCTTCGTTGTACTCCTCTTCCGAGTAGAACGTGTAGCCCTTAAACTTGAACTCCCTTGCCATAACTCTCCTTGAAGCCTCGATACTTACTGTTGTTACTGCCCACATCCCGCGGCCTTTGAACTTGCAATACGTTTCACTTCATTGTTCATTTAGAGTGGGCGGGGTTACTGCTTACGCAGAATATACAACATGATAAAACTCTTTAAAAGCAAGCTTTCAGAGTTTCATCATGTTGTATATATGTGAACAGTTATACTGTTCACCCCCCGCGGCCTTCGAACTTGCAATACGTTTCGTGCCGCGATCAATTATTTTTCACATTGCTAATTTTAGCACATTCGTTTACAATATAACATGAAATTTTTTCTAAACCATGTTTAAATCATGTTCAAATCGTGATTTTTTGAAAGGCGCATCATGAGCAGTAATCAAAACAAGCTTTCCATCAACGGCAACACATTAAAGACGATCGCCATCATCACCATGTTTATCGACCATCTGACTTACGTCTTTGCCGAAACTTATATGCTTCCGAAGATCAGCAGCTCCTACATCGGCGGAGCGGATCTCACATATACCGCAAAAGATTTTAACCTTTGGATAACAATAGACCTTATCGGAAGAGGCCTTGGCCGGCTTGCATTTCCCATCTTCCTTTTTCTGATGCTGGAGGGATTTTTGCACACAAGAAATGTCTGGAAGTATGCACTTCGCCTGGGAATTTTTGCTTTGGTATCCGAAGTTCCCTTCGATCTTGCTTTCAACGGTTCCTGCTTTGACATTTCATACCAGAATGTATTCTTCACATTACTGGTAGGTCTTTTGATGATGATCGGTTTTGAACTTGTTTCAGATCATGTTCCCGAGAAGATCGCGGCATCACAGCGTAAAACCATGTTTTATACAGCCGGACTCCAAACCCTTGTATTTCTGGCTGCTTTGATCATTGTCCACTTCTTAAAGAGCGATTACACATATATGGGAATAGCAATGGCCGCCGCTATCTATTTTACGAGAAACCACCCCAAAAAGATGTGGATCGCAGTTATGGTCGCAATGCTCATCACCATGATTCCGTCCCATTCAAATCCGTTAGAGCTCATCGGCTGTTTCTCATTTTTCCTGATAGCCTGCTATAACGGCGAGCGCGGGAACTTTAACCTCAAGTACTTCTTCTATCTTTTCTATCCGGTACATCTCTTAATTCTGGGTCTGATCAGAATGTTTATTTTAAACTGAAAAAATGGCTCCTTCCTTTCGGATGGAGCCGTTCTTTTTTATTTTGCAGTCATTCTGCAGAAGTTCTTTTTACCTTTTTTAAGGATGATACCGTCCCCGGAAAGTTCAGCCTTGGTAAATGTCTTTTTGAAGTCTGTGATCTTTTCGTCATTTACGGAAACGCCGCCCTGCTCAACATTTCTTCTTCCGTCTCCGCGGGAAGAAACGAAGCCTGCTTTTATAAGGAGTGAAATGATGTCAATGGAGCCGTCCGTGAGATCTGCATCGGAAATCTCGCATGCAGGCATATTACTGTCGTCTCCGCCACCTGCAAAAAGTGCCTTGGAAGCATCAAGTGCTTTCTTCGCCTCTTCTTCTCCGTGAACCATCTTTGTGAGTTCGTAGCCAAGGATCTCCTTTGCCTTATTGAGTTCACTGCCTTCCCACTTTTCCATCTTTTCGATCTCTTCAAGAGGGATGAATGTGAGGAGCTTTAAGCACTTAATAACATCAGCATCACCGACGTTTCTCCAGTACTGGAAGAACTCAAAAGGAGTTGTCTTGTTGGGATCGAGCCATACTGCGTTTCCTGCGGTCTTACCCATCTTATTTCCGTGGGAGTCCGTAAGAAGCGTGATGGTCATGGCATGAGCATCCTTACCCAGCTTACGACGGATGAGCTCGGTACCTCCCAGCATGTTGCTCCACTGATCGTCTCCTCCGAATTCCATGTTGCATCCGTACTTCTGGAAAAGCATATAGAAATCGTAGCTCTGCATGATCATGTAGTTAAATTCAAGGAATGTGAGTCCCTTTTCCATTCTCTGCTTGTAGCACTCAGCTCTTAACATATTGTTTACGCTGAAACATGCTCCCACTTCTCTCAACAGTTCAACATAATTGAGTTTTAAAAGCCAGTCCGCATTGTTGACCATCATTGCCCCGCCTTCGCCGAAGTCAATGAACTTCTCCATCTGGCGCTTAAAGCACTCGGCATTGTGATCGATGTCTTCCTTTGTGAGCATTTTTCTCATATCGCTCTTTCCGGAAGGATCTCCGATCATGGTCGTTCCTCCGCCGATCAACGCGATGGGCTTGTTTCCTGCCATCTGCAATCTCTTCATGAGAGACAGCGCCATGAAATGTCCTGCCGTGAGTGAATCCGCCGTGCAGTCAAATCCGATGTAAAATGTTGCTTTTCCCTGATCGATCATCTTTTTGATCTCAGCTTCGTCAGTCACCTGGGCAATCAGTCCTCTTGCCACCAGTTCTTCGTAACATGTCATAATTATGACCTCCTGAATAAAAAATACGCCTCGCCCTTTAATAAGGACGAGGCGAGACTTTGCTCCGTGTTACCACCTTAATTCACAAGCAGCTCACACTGCCTGTCTCAGCAGGTACATTCATACCCTTGCGATGTAACGGTCGCTTCCCGTTGCAGCCTACTTATTTCCTTTCGGTGCACGACTCCGAGATGTATTCACAGATCTTCCGCTTAGCCTCTCATCAACCGGCTATTTTCTGTAAGCTTCAAGAAATGCTACTCTTTCTCATCAATGTCTTTGATGGAATTCATTCTAACAAAAAAACTTTAGTTGTCAAGTAAACTTTAACAATTTCAAACAATAAAGTTCACTACATTTCAAATTTTATTACTTTGTGGGAACAAGCTTTGTCTGTCCTCCCATGTAAGGCTGTAATGCCTTGGGGATCAGTACGCTGCCGTCTGCCTGAAGGTTGTTCTCAAGGAAAGCGATGAGCATTCTGGGAGGTGCAACCACAGTGTTGTTGAGCGTATGAGGAAGGTACTTCTCTCCGTTCTCACCGGAAACTCTCATGCGAAGTCTTCTTGCCTGAGCATCTCCGAGGTTCGAGCAGGAACCTACTTCAAAGTACTTCTTCTGTCTGGGTGACCAAGCCTCAACGTCAAGGGATTTAACCTTAAGATCGGCCAGATCTCCGGAACAGCACTCTAATGTTCTGACCGGAATGTCAAGGCTTCTGAAAAGGTCTACGGTGTTCTGCCAAAGCTTTGTGAACCACATGGGGCTCTCTTCGGGCTTGCAGACAACGATCATCTCCTGCTTTTCAAACTGATGAATTCTGTAAACACCGCGCTCCTCAATGCCGTGTGCGCCCTTTTCCTTACGGAAGCAGGGTGAATAGCTGGTAAGTGTCTGAGGAAGTGTGTTCTCGGGAATGATCTGATCAATGAACTTACCGATCATTGAGTGCTCGGAAGTACCGATGAGGTAGAGATCCTCTCCCTCGATCTTGTACATCATCGCATCCATCTCGGCAAAGCTCATAACGCCTGTAACAACATCAGCACGGATCATGAAAGGAGGAACACAGTACTTGAATCCGCGTCCGATCATGAAATCGCGGGCATATGCGATAACGGAGGAATGGAGTCTGGCGATGTCGCCCATAAGATAGTAGAAACCGTTTCCGGCAACTCTTCTTGCGGAATCGAGATCGATGCCGTCAAAGCGCTCCATGATGTCTGTATGATAAGGGATTTCAAAATCGGGAACAACAGGCTCTCCGAAACGCTCGATCTCAACATTTTCAGAATCGTCCTTACCGATTGGAACGGAAGGATCGATAATGTTGGGAATAATCATCATGATGTTCTTGATCTTTTCAGCGTATTCGGGCTCAAGCTTTTCCAGCTCCGCAAGTCTTGCAGCGAATTCTGCAGTCTTCTTCTTTGCTTCTTCCGCTTCTTCCTTCTTGCCCTGAGCCATAAGAGCACCGATGCTCTTTGAAATCTTGTTTTTTTCTGCTCTTAATGAATCTGCTTCCTGCTTAAATTCACGGCTCTTTTTGTCGAGCTCGATGACTTCGTCTACCAAAGGAAGCTTGGAATCCTGAAACTTGTTTTTAATGTTCTGTTTTACAACATCCGGATTCTCACGTAAAAACTTTATGTCTATCATAATATTCTCCATTTCCGCGACTGCAACGCTTAAATATTGACGTTAATTATATGCCATCATTTCAAAAAATTCAACACCTAAAAAACAGACCGGGCAAATGTTTCCGCCCGGTCTGAAATTCTTAATGAAGGTCGATATCAAAGTTCTTTTCCATGTAAGCTCTGGAATAATTTTTCCTCTGCTTAGCAAATGTCTTGATCTCGTTTGTGTATCCGTCGAAAAGATAGCTGCCGGTCCATATGCCTTCCGCGCCCTTTGCCTTAAGGATCTCAATGTACTGGAAGAAGTACTGCATCTCGGTCTCTCTTTCCTTGTTCATCTCGTCAAGCACATTTGAGAGATTTGTTTTTGAAAGAGCCCCTTCAGCCAGTTCAAGGCTGAAATCCACAAATACTTTTCTGCATTCTTCTCTCTTCATGAGAGCTGCAAAGAGTGGTGCATATTTTGCATTTTCTTCAAGCTCGTCCTTATCATTCTTGAGTTCGGGAGAAAGAATCTCACCCAGCTTGTCGTAATTTGCCATACACTCCTTCTGGTTGTAAAGTCCCATGGAATAGTCCATGTCGTGGAGCAGGAAACGCCATTTACCGTCGTAGATGGTTCCGGCCTCGTAGCCCTCTCCTTCGGGAGCAATGTATCGATAGCACTTGTAGTTGTTGTTGGGCCAGTCTTTGTTACAGATGTAGACGTTGTAAGCATAGTACTTGATGTAATTTTCAACATCCATGAACTCGGTCAGCTTCCTGTAATTTGCATCCTTTGTGTAATCAAGGACGGAAAGCTCGGCGTAAGCCTTGTTAAATTCCTTTGCCAGCGTTACCTTTATCTCATCGTCGTCCTCTTCGGATTTTTCCTGTTCATTGCCTTCTATAACGTAGAACTCACCGTTTTTGTTCTTGTCACCGTACTTGTTTTTGAAATAGTTGTCGCAATAGACTTCATGCAACCAGTAAAAGCCCATGTACTCACCGTTAAGGTAGTAGACCGCAGGCTCCACCGCTTCATAATCCGTGAATCCCGCCTGACCTGCCAGTGTCTGGGCCAATTCGTCTCTGATCCAGGCGAACTGCCAGTCATTACCGCTGTCTCTGAGTACCAGTCTCTTGTATTTCTTTACCGGCTTATCCTCATAGAGTTTTTCGGTGTCAAAGAAATTGTATTTAAAGTTCTTGTTGGCCGCATCATAGCTCTCACGGGCATATAATTTCACGGACTTCAGATAATTCATACGGGAGTAACCGCCGTAGATCCTTAAGCCGGCCAGCTGGGAAAGGATCATGTTACCTTCTTTGTCCCAAGCTTCCACAAAGACCTGTCTCTCGCTCTCACGTCCTCTGGCTTCGTAATTCTTTCCGTAAAAAATGCCGTTGGGATAATCGGTTAATTCAGCCGTATTTCCGGTGATCGAGAAAACGTAGGTGGTAAACTTTCTGTCCGGAGAAACATTCAGCACCGCATACGGCGACTCACTCCTCGGAGTGGGTGTTGCTGTAGCTTTTGCATGCTTTGTGTTTGCATCTCCCTGTGTCTGTGTCGCAGGTTCCGGAGTGGGCGTAATGACTCCCTGCTGTCTCAGATAATCCCAAAAATCATTACCGTTCCCCTGATCATTCTGTCGGCCGTTGTTTGAAGCTTCAACAGGAGTCGGAGTTGCGGTCACCTGAGGTGCGTTTTCAGTGTTTTTCGCAGTACAGCCTGCAAACAGAAGTCCCATAGCGATCAGTGCAGGTAAAAGTAATCTCTTCTTCATAATAAACCTCATTTATATATTCCCATAATAACATGGAAAATTAAATTTCCCCATATGCGTTATATTATACAGCAAATGTGTCAAAAAGCATTCTCATTTTTTGCGTTTTTAGTGTCAATGATTAAGATTTTGTTACTGTTCACACACCCCAGCCCAGCATTCGCAATCCGCTTCGCTACTTGCTCATGTGGGTGGGGGTGTTACTGCTGCGCAGATTATATGACAACGGGGAGGACCGCTGCGAAGCAGGGGAGGGACCCCGTTGTATGCAAGATGCTAAAACTCTTTGAAAGCAAGCTTTCAGAGTTTTGGCATCTTGCATATCTGTGAACAGTAACAAGATTATTATATACAAAAAATGGAGATGCATTAAACATCTCCTTAAAAGCTGGAAGCGGGAATCGGACCCGCGACCTACGCATTACGAGTGCGTCGCTCTACCGACTGAGCCATTCCAGCATCATCGAGGCGACGGGATTTGAACCCACGACCTCTGCGTCCCGAACGCAGCGCTCTACCAAACTGAGCCACACCTCGAGTCGCTTGAAATCAAGCTTTGTTATTATGCTACAATTTTTTTGAATTGTCAACTGAATTTAATTCAAAACAAATATTCAAACAATTTCTTTGTATCATCGAAATACGCATCACTGTGCTTCTTCATGAAGTCTCTGATCTCAGGTACGTTGTTGCACCAGCCGGCGCCGATAAAATCAACTCCGTAGGCTCTCGCCATATCATATCCCGGCTTAAGATCGTCTATGACTACGATCTCCGATCTCTTCAGTTTGTATTTCTCACTTATTACTTCCAAAGCATATGGATCCGGTTTCCTTCTTTCATTGGGAAGTTCCCAGCCGAAAACCTCATCCGGTTCCGGCAGCCGGTTTTTCTCATAATCTCTTCTGATGTTAAAATCGAAGGAATGTGATGATACAACAATAAGACCGCCCTCTTGTTTTTGTTTGTCCAAAACTTCTTTCATTCCAGGATAAACAGAAGGCACTCTTGTTGAAACATATTCTTTCCAGATCAATTCTTCCTGTTTAAATTCTTCATCCGTCATCTTGTACATGTCCTTACAAAATTCAAGGAATCCCGGATCAAAATTGTATCTGAAATAATCATCGACGGAGATCGTTTCTCCCGGCCTCATGATGCGAAGCGCTTCAAGGAAGGCCGGGTAATGGATCTCTGCCGTACTGCTGACCACAGTGTCATCGTGATCGAGCACCAAGCATTTATATCTCATATAACCTCAATAATCTTTACTTTGTAAGAAGAAGCATGATCTCATTTGATCTTTCGACAAACTTTGTCATCGCCTCAGGCTCAAGGGGTTTATGTGCAAGGGATGCAAGATCATACAGCTGTTCGCAGATAAGATTTGCATTGTCGTTCTTCGGGTTTTCAAACAGGAACTTCACAAGAGCATGATTTGCGTTAAGAACAAGTGTCTCTCCTGCCCCGAACATATCATCACCCATGTTCATGCCGTTCATGGCATACATTTTCATCATATCCTGCATTCTGCGACTCTCTTCCGAAAGTGTTATCATCGCAGCAACCTTTTCGCTCTTGATCTTTTCAACCTTAACTTCAAGCTTTTCTTTATTCAGAGCTTTTCTGAACATATCCGTAAGCTTATCCGTTTCTTTCTTAAGTTCATCAGCCGAAGTCTCATCTTTAAAATCTTCGGCAACTTCCGCATCGATCCTTAAGAACTTAACGTTTTCCGAAGAGTACTCAAGCTGGCTGATAAAAGGCTGGTCGATATTATGTGTGAGAATGACCGCATCTTTACCGTTCTCCTTGAACATATTGATGTACTGGCTCTGCTGTTTTTCGTCGGTCACATAATAAACGATGTCCTTCTTTGCTTCCTTATCGGCAGACTTGTCATCCTTTTTATCATCTTTGCTATCACCGACAACTTCAGCTTCCACTTTGTTGCCGTTCTCATCCGTAACAACTGTTTCACCTTCGATCTCGCCCTTGGAGGCCTTTACATATTCGGGAAGTGTAATATACTTGCCTTCAAGGTTCTTATAGATCATGAAGTCCTTGATCTTATCGCGGAACTTATCGTCTTTCAAGCAACCGAACTTGATGAAGGGTGAAAGATCATCCCAGTATTTCTCGTAGTTTTCTCTGTCCGTCTTAAACATTCCGATAAGTTTGTCAGCCACTTTTTTCGTGATGTAATCGGAGATCTTCTTTACAAAACCGTCATTCTGCAATGCACTTCTCGATACATTGAGAGGAAGATCGGGACAATCAATAACACCTTTAAGCAGAAGCAGAAATTCCGGAATAACTTCTTTGATATTATCAGCTATAAAGACCTGATTCGAATAGAGTTTGATCTTTCCTTCGATGGAATCATACTCGGTATTGATCTTAGGGAAATAAAGAATGCCCTTTAAGTTAAAAGGATAATCCATATTCAAATGTATCCAGAACAAAGGCTCCTTGAAGTCGTTGAACACATCACGGTAGAATTTCTTATATTCTTCGTCCTTGCATTCCGAAGGTGCTTTTGTCCAAAGGGGATGGATCTCATTGATAGGTTCGGGCTTTTTGGGCTCAGACTTCTCTTCGCCTTCCTTTTTATCCTCCTTCACCTCTTCTTCTTTTGCATTTTCATCTTTAAAGAAGATGGGAACAGGCATGAATGAGCAGTACTTGTCAATTATTTCCTTAGCCTTATATGCATTTGAGAATTCATAGCTGTCCTCATTCAGATAAAGAACAATGGTCGTACCTCTCTCGTCCTTCTCTCCTTCGCTCATCTCGAAAGACATACCGCCCTCTGATTCCCAGTAAACCGGCTTACTGCCTTCCTTGTAAGAAAGCGAATCAATGGTAACCTTATCGGCAACCATGAAAGCAGAATAAAAACCAAGTCCGAAATGACCGATGATCTGGTCAGCGCCCTCTTTATCCTTGTACTTTTCAAGAAAGTCCTTTGCTCCGGAAAAAGCGATCTGGTTGATGTACTTATCCATTTCCTCGGCTGTCATACCGATACCGTTATCGGTAAATGTGATAGTCTTGTTTTCCTGATTTACGAAAACATTCATTTTAAGTTCTTCGCCTTCGGGAAGCTGCCACTCTCCGAGACTGTCAAGCTTTTTTAATTTTGTAATGGCATCACAGCCGTTTGAGATCAATTCACGATAGAAAATATCGTGATCTGAATAAAGCCACTGCTTAATTATCGGGAATATATTTTCCGAATCGATTGAAAGATTTCCTTTTTTTATGTCCATATTATTACCTCCGATTCTGTCTTTTATTTTTGTCTGAAAGATATTATATCTCGTAGATTTTAAAAGTCAAGAAAAAATTAGCACTCATTTAAAATGAGTGCTAACATAGTTACTGTTCTCAGATATACAACATATTTTGCTATCACATTCAAAGCCATGGGCATTGAATTATTTAGCTTCGGAATTAATTATGCTTAAATCTCCTTCAAGCGTGTAAGCGCCGTAGCCAAGCGGCATTATAAAGTGTTGTCCCTTCTTTATGTCACGTCCGTTGATCTTACCCTGTCCTTCAAGCACAGAAAACATCCTGTATGTCTTAGGCGCATCAAAATTCGCTTTTCCATTGAGATCCGTCTTCCAGACTCTGTAAAATTCACAATCTACAAATTCTTCGATTTCTGCATCATCTCTCTTGGATCTCTTGCAAGCGCTTAACACATCCTTATGAGGGCAATTGATAACATCAATGCTCTGCTCTATATGCAACTGACGTGGTTTTCCGTTCTGT
This sequence comes from Lachnospiraceae bacterium, assembly GCA_024691875.1. Lineage (GTDB taxonomy): Bacteria > Bacillota > Clostridia > Lachnospirales > Lachnospiraceae > RGIG3528. The sequence goes on from JAILNG010000076.1 coordinate 37,384, forward strand.
AACCTGCCATAATCATACAGCCTGTAGGTGATATCGCTGGATTGTTGTGTTTCAAGAATAAGTGTTCCGGCTTTGATCGCATGAACCGTTCCCGGAACAATTTGGAAAAAGTCTCCTTTTTTTATCGGTCTGGGCGTGATGAGCTCGTCCCAACGATTGTTTCTTATCATGTCCGCAAGTTCTTCTTTATTCTTTGCATTGTGTCCGATAACAATGGTTGCATCTTCATCGCAATCAAGAATATACCAGCATTCTGTTTTGCCCAGACTTCCGTTTTCATGTACGCTCGCATAAGCATCATCCGGGTGAACCTGAACGGAAAGATCGGCCTTTGCGTCTATGATCTTGATCAAAAGCGGAAATTTGCTTTTCCCGTCTCCGAACAGTTCCTGATGTTCCGCATAAAGCTTGCTGAGTTTCCAACCGTCAAATTCTCCGCCTGCGATGGTGTCATCTCCGTTTTCATGAGCAGATATCGCCCAGCATTCTCCCGTATCGTCTCCGGGAATATCGTATCCGTAAATGTCACGCATCCTGTTTCCGCCCCAGATCAATTGTTTA
>JAILNG010000080.1 GCA_024691875.1 Lachnospiraceae bacterium
CCGTTGATGAAGCCGACCGTAAGTCAATGCTTTACAACGCTTACTATAATGCGGTAAACAAAGCATTCAATCTGGGACGTCTTCCCGGAGACAAAGAACAGAAGATCATGCATTCCTGGGAAAGCATGGGCTTCTCACCGGACATGGTCAAGGAAGCCTGCGACAGAGCTCTCCTTCAGTGTAACAAGCCCAGTTTTACCTACGCAGACAAGATCCTGACTTCATGGAATGAAGAAAACATCAAGACACCCGAAGCTCTCGCAGAAAAGGACAAGAGCTTTAACGCCACAAGAAGTGCAAAGAGGGGCAAAACAAAGGGAATGTCAAAATCGGCAGAAAACTATCTTAACAGATACTCTCAGAGAGAGTACTCCGCTGAAGATATGCTTGAGATAGAGCGCCAGATGATTGAAAAATCACTGGGAGTTTCCATTAAAAGAGAGGGTTAAGTAAGATCGGGAGGAATATATGGCACTAAGTAACAGTCAATATGCTAAGATCATGCGTGACTACGAGGAAAGACAGAACGCAACAAGACTACTCCATGACGAAAGATTAAACGAGATCATTTTAAAGATCCCCGAATACAAGATATTGGAAGACGAAGCCATTGAAGCTTCAATGAAATACGCAAGATCGGCTTTATTAAATTCAAAGGAGGAAAACTCCGTCGACAGCCCGGAAGAATTACGTGCAAAGATCGACCTTATCGCAAAGCAGAAGACACTTCTTCTCGAAAAGAACGGTTATCCCGGCGATTATCTGAAGCCGGTTTACACCTGCCCCGACTGTCGTGACACAGGCTACATAGGAAACGAAAAATGCCATTGCTTTAAGCAGGCCATTGTGGACCTGCTTTATTCGCAGTCCAATATAAAAGAAGTTTTAAAGCAGGAAAACTTCAAGAACTTTTCAATGGATCTTTTCAGCAAGGACGACATTGATCCCGTTTCCAATTTCAGTTCCTACGAACTGATGTCGGAAGCACTCAGAAAAGCAAAGGAATTCGTCAGGAAGTTCCCCCACTCCCACGAAAATCTGTTTTTCTCAGGAAAGGCCGGTTTGGGAAAGACTTTCCTCTCTCACTGCATCGCGGACGAACTGCTTAAGAGAGGCTTCACTGTCCTCTATCTGTCAGCTCCCGAGCTTTTCGATATTTTAAGAAACGAAATGATATCCAAAAAGGGTGACGATCAGCACTCTACCGAGCTGGGAAGATACGTGATCACCTGCGATCTTCTCATTATCGATGATCTGGGATCAGAACCCACTACGGAATTCACCGTATCCGAATTAAACACATGTATCAATGAAAGGCTTTTGGGCGGCCATTCCACCATAATCTCCTCCAACCTCGATCCCAGTCAGATCAGAGATTATTACGGAGAAAGAAATTTTTCACGAATTGCGGGGCTCTACACCTTCTGCAGATTCTACGGAACGGACATCCGCCTTCTTAAAAAGTACACCGCCGTCTGACTTGACAAAAGCAAAAACTTGCTGTAAAGTGTGTCGCGGGTTTACGAAAAGCAACCATAACAACATATTGTTTTTTAAGCTGGAGGACCAAAAATGTCTCAGGATGAAATCTGGAGCACCATTCCCGTCGGCAAGCTGGGCATCATCGCACTGCGCAGTTGTGACGACATCGCTAAGCAGGTGGACAAGTACATCGTTGAGTGGCGCAGCGGCCGTACTCACGAGGAAATGAACACCATCAACTTCGAGGATTACAAAAAAGACTCTTATCTTGTAAGCGCCGAGTGTCCGCGATTCGGATCGGGCGAAGCAAAGGGTCTGATCAAGGAAACAGTTCGCGGAGACGACATCTATTTCCTTGTGGATGTTACCAATTACTCCATCACTTACACCGTCAGCGGTCATGAAAATCACATGTCCCCCGACGATCACTTCTCAGATCTTAAACGTTTGATCGCAGCTGTAGGCGGAAAAGCCCGCAGGATCACGGTGATCATGCCTTTCCTCTATGAGGGCAGACAGCACAAGAGAAGCGCCAGAGAATCTCTCGACTGCGCACTCGCTCTTCAGGACCTCATCAACATGGGCGTTGATTCCATCATCACCTTTGATGCTCACGACCCTCGTGTACAGAATGCAATTCCTTTAAATTCTTTTGAGACAGTACAGCCCACTTACCAATTCATTAAGGCCCTTCTTAAGAAGGTTCCCGATATTACTCTTGATACTCAGCACACAATGGTCATCAGCCCCGATGAAGGCGCTATGGGACGTGCGGTTTACTTCGGTTCGGTTACCGGTATTGACGTAGGTATGTTCTACAAACGCCGTGACTACACAAAGATCGTAAACGGCAGAAATCCCATCGTTGCACACGAATTCCTCGGCTCTGACGTAGAGGATAAGGATGTCATCATCATAGACGACATGATCTCCTCCGGAGAAAGCCTCCTGGATACAGCCAGAGAGCTCAAGGCAAGAAAAGCAAAGAGGATCTTCCTCTGCGCAACCTTCGGACTCTTCACCAACGGACTTGACAATTTCGATAAGGCCTTTGAAGAAAAGGTTTTCGATCTCATGATCACCACCAACCTGGTTTACCAGACTCCGGAACTTTTGGCCCGCCCCTACTACGCAACTGCGGAAATGGCCAAGTACATCGCTCTCCTCATCGACGCGATGAACCACGACCGCTCCATCAGCGAGTTCTTAAGCCCCACAACCCGTATCCAGAAATTCATCGAGAAGTACAAAAACAAGCAGCTTAATAACTAAAAATAAGATCATCGCCGTCTTTGACTTTCTGTTAAAGACGGCTTTTTTTACTGTCCAAACCGTTCTAATGTGTTATAATGAGGCAAATAAAAACGACCGGGCAGGCATATGCTTGCTTTACCCGTTACGCGGAGGGAGCTAAAGTGAATAAGATACTTATAATAGAAGATGAAACGTCTCTGAGGGAGGAACTGTCTATTCTGCTGGAAAATGCAGGCTATCAGACATTAAAGATCACGGATTTTAACGACGTGGTACGTCAGATGACGGAAGCGGATGCGGATCTGGTGCTGATGGACATTAACCTGCCTAACGAGAACGGGGAGGCGCTGCTCAGAGACTTCAGAAAGGTTGCGGAAACGCCTGTGATCATGCTGACCAGCAGAACAGGCGAACTGGACGAAGTCCTTTCCATGAGCTACGGTGCGGACGATTACATCACAAAACCCTACAATCCCACGATCCTGATGCTTCGGATCTCAGCCGTATTAAAGAGGTCGAAAAAGACCGGATCGGAAAGGATGTACAAAAACATCAAGGTGAACACTCTTAAGGGAACCCTTTCCACCAACGAAAACGAACAGATGCTGACCAAGAACGAGATGCTGATCTTCCAGCTCCTTCTGGATCACCCCGATGAGATCGTGT
>JAILNG010000088.1 GCA_024691875.1 Lachnospiraceae bacterium
TACGGAAGGTAATGGCACTTTACGCGGGAGGGGGATTTGTCTCCGCTACCGCTTATGCTCGCGCTAAGCCACATGCCACCGGCATATGGCGCCCCTCGACACTGCACCCGCAGTGTCTTCGGAACCAAATCCCCCTCTTGCTTCAGCGATAATAAAAAATAAGAGAGAGTCTAAAGACTCTCTCTCTATTTTTTCGTAGCGGGAGGGGGATTTGAACCCTCGACACTGCGGGTATGAACCGCATGCTCTAGCCAACTGAGCTATCCCGCCATATATATGCCTATTGAATTTCATTTAAAATGGGACCTATAGGGCTCGAACCTATGACCCTCTGCTTGTAAGGCAGATGCTCTCCCAGCTGAGCTAAGATCCCATGACTTTTCGCAAGGCACTCGCATATATTACCAAGAAGTTAAGGGTTTGTCAAGAAGGAAAATTAAGATTTTCATCGAAAGATTACTGAAAAAAATCCGGACAATTGAAAGAATTTTACCCGCCGTTTATTGTTTTTTTTGCAAATGTCGAGTAAAATGCTAAAGATAGCATATATATTTACGGAGGTAAGTTATGTCTGAAAACAAAACATTACTTTCACAGGGCGAAATAGATGCTCTTGTGGCATTCTTAACAAACAGCGAAGCTGCTCCCATTGGAACGGTTTTGGATCAGAGCAGTATCGACAAGCTGATCGAATTGGTTAAATATAACAATAAGCGTGGTTTGTTTATCGGAGAAGGTAACGGCGAGGGAGAGTTTTCCGATGCGGTTGTCCTCGATAAGAGTCTGGACCTTGAGGAACAGAAAAAAGATTACGAGATCATATGCAGGAAAGATGCGAGAGATTTTGTTGAAATCCTTTGTGTTAGCAAAACCGGTGGAAAAACTTTCAAACTTACACCTTCTTGCCTTTTACAGAATAAGAGAGTTGAAGACGATAAGGCTGAGTGGGGACTTGCGATCTCTCCCCTTCATTTTAACAACCTTGCGCTTTTGTTCGGTATAAAATACTCATCTGAGACATTCAGATTTGTTTGCAGTAACTTTGCAAAGGTAATGTATGGCTATGAAGATGCTGAGATTTCAAGCCTTTACTTCCCTCCGGAGGATGAGATCGCAAAATGATCGGAGTTTTAATTAAATAAAACTCTTGTTAACGGTAACAAAAATGTGCTATGATAGACGTTAGTTTGAGCTAACAGGGTTCAAACAAAGCTATCATAGTACTTTTTACTTTCGAAAGGAGTTAAGATATGGTTTACAATGTAGAGATCGAGGGCATGATGTGCGGAATGTGCGAGGCACATGTAAACGATGCGATCAGAAAGAATTTTGACGTTAAGAAGGTTAAGGCAAATCACAAGAAGAACCTTTGCGTGATAAAGACCGACAACGAGCTGAACGTTGAGAAGCTGGAGGCTGTGATCAAGGAAACAGGCTACACTTTCAAGGGCGTTACAAAGGAAGACTGAGAATGTTTCGAAAATCAGCAGCGATTTGAGTCGCTGCTTTTTTTGGTGTTGCAAAAGTTCGACATTCGTGTGATAATTGGGTGTTGTAAATATTGTACATTCTACATGAGGTGAAAAATGAGAATCGGAACAGGATATGATGTTCATAAGCTTGTCGAAGGACGCGCCCTGATCCTGGGCGGTGTTGCGATTCCTTTTGAAAAGGGACTGCTGGGACATTCCGATGCGGATGTGCTGACCCATGCGATCATTGATGCATTGCTTGGCGCAGCGGCTATGGGAGACATCGGAAGTAATTTCCCCGACAGCGATGACAAATATAAAGGTATTTCAAGCCTTTCGCTTCTTAATGAAGTTAAGGACATGCTCTTAAGTGAGCTTTTTATAGTAGAAAACATTGATGCGACCATTATTGCTCAAAAGCCGAAGATGGCGCGATACATCAGGGAAATGCGTGAGAATATCGCGAACACGCTTAATATCGACATTTCTCAGGTGAGCATCAAAGCAACAACAGAAGAAGGCCTGGGCTTCACAGGCGCCGGCGAGGGAATCGCTGCGCAAGCTGTATGCCTGCTGGAAAGTGCCAGAAATCTGGATTACGGAGCAGGTAATTCAGGCATATATGATTACGAAAGCTCTGATGCAGTGACATCTCAAGGGCTCAACGGAAAATCCTGTATGGGCTGTCCCGGGTGTTGTAAAAGATAACACGCGAGACAGGATAATAAACAAACACTATTATCAAAGAACAGAGTTCTTAAACCGGAAAGGATTTTAACATGGAAAACAAGATTCAGCTTTTTAATACACTTACAAGAAAGACAGAACAATTCATCCCCAACGAAGACGGCAAGGTGGCAATGTACACTTGCGGCCCCACTGTTTATCATTTTGCGCACATCGGAAATTTAAGAAGCTATGTAATGGAAGATGTTCTTGAAAAAACACTTCGCTACGCCGGATACGATGTGAAGCGTGTTATGAACATTACAGACGTCGGACATCTCTCAAGCGATGCGGACACCGGCGAAGACAAGATGCTTAAGGGAGCAAAGCGTGAGCACAAGACAGTCATGGAGATCGCAAAGTATTACACGGATGCGTTCATGGCGGATTGCGGAAAGCTCAACATCAAGACTCCCGACGTAGTTGAGCCTGCAACAAACTGCATACCCGAATTCATTCATATGATAGAAGTTTTGCTCGAGAAAGGATATGCCTACAAGGCAGGAGAGAACATCTACTTTGACACTTCAAAGCTCAAGGACTACTACGTTTTCGGAAATCAGAACGAGGAAGAATTACTGGTGGGCGTGCGCGATGACGTGGATGAGGACACCAATAAGAAGAACAAGAATGATTTCGTGCTTTGGTTCACAAAGTCCAAGTTTGAGGATCAGGCGTTAAAGTGGTCCAGCCCCTGGGGCGTGGGCTATCCGGGCTGGCATATAGAGTGCTCCTGCATCAGCATGAAGCACTTGGGCGAGCGCATGGACATCCATTGCGGCGGCGTGGACAATATGTTCCCCCATCACACAAATGAGATCGCACAGAGTGAGAGCTACCTGGGACACAAGTGGGTAAATTACTGGTTCCATGTACATCACCTTAACAATAAGGACGGCAAGATGAGTAAGTCCAAGGGCGGATTCATTACCGTTTCGTCCCTTGAAGAGCAGAAGATCGATCCCATGCTTTACAGGATGTTCTGCCTGCAGTCGCATTACAGAAAGCCTTTGGAGTTTTCCTTTGATGCGCTTGCAAACGTGGGTAATGCCTACGACAAGCTGACCAAGAAGATCGATGCGCTGAAGAAAGAGGCGGGGCTTGACTTTAAGGCTGTTGCGGAAATGACCGGAAAGATCGAAAAGGCTCGTAAGACTGCGGAGCGCTACTCCAAGAATATGCAGGAAAGCATTGAAAAGGCTGTAAAGGGAACCGAGGTAGATGCAAACAGATACATTGAATTCTCGGATAAATTCCTTGCTGCAGTAGGTAACGACGTCAACACATCATCGGGACTTACGGTAATTTACGATGTGCTTGCATCCGATGCAAATGCGGTAACCAAGCTGGCACTTATCAATGCATTCGATTACGTGCTTTCGCTGAACCTTACAAATGACAGGGCAGAGCCAAAGGCAGATGTGGATCCCGAACTGGAAGCTTTTGTTCTCGCAAAGATCGAAGAGCGTAAGGAAGCCAAGAAAAACAAGGATTTTGCCAAGGCTGACGCCATCAGGGAAGAACTTCTTCAAAAAGGTGTTGCCATTAAGGATACACGTGAAGGAACCGTCTGGGAACTGGTTTAGCCCGAAAAAAGAAACAGAGGACAGAATTTGAACGAAGCATTATATAAAGAATTTAACCTTCCGGAATTTGAGGCGGATCAGTATCCGCCTTTGGATCTGGCGTACATCGGCGACTGTGCCTACGAACTTGTGATCCGCACATGCATTCTTTCCGAGGGCGCAAGTGCGGTGGACAAGCTGAACCGCCGCGCCAGCAATCTGGCAAAGGCCGTGACACAGGCAAAAATGGTCACAGGCATAATGGACCTTCTTACGGAAGAAGAACAGGGCATATACCGTCGGGGCAGAAACGCCAAGAGCTACTCCCCGGCAAAGAATGCCACTCTGGGTGAGTACCACAAGGCAACAGGATTCGAAGCGGTCATAGGATGGCTGTACCTTAAGAAAGAATATGCCCGTATGTTTGAGATCATACATAAGGGCTTTGAGATAGTTGCGGGTTGCGATAAGGACGACCCGGAGCAGGCAAAAGAACAGCGTATTGAAAATGTTACAGCCGGGGAAGAACTGTAACAGGGATCGGAGTATTTGAATGAACGAACAGACTATCAATGAAACCAAGATCGAAGGCAGAAATGCGGTGCTTGAAGCCTTCAGAGCAGGAAAAACGGTGGACAAGCTTTTTGTGCTGGACGGATGCCAGGACGGACCTGTCAGGACAATAGTAAGAGAAGCAAAAAAAGGTGACACCATCCTGAACTTTGTCACGAAGGAAAGGCTGGACCAGCTTTCTGAAACGGGAAAGCATCAGGGAGTCATTGCCATCACCGCAGCCTATGACTATGTGGAAGTGGATGACATTCTGGAAGCCGCAAAGGCGAAGGGAGAGGATCCTTT
>JAILNG010000114.1 GCA_024691875.1 Lachnospiraceae bacterium
CCGCTTACTGCGATGAAGCCGTAAAGAGCGATGCAAACGCCGCCCATTACGCAGCTGGGGATCGAATTAACAAATGCAACGAAGGGAGAAAGGAAGGAAATAATGATCGCAAGGATCGAAGTGCAAAGGATCGTTACGACCGAAGCGTTTCCGGTGATGGCAACGCAAGCGATGGACTCACCGTAAGTGGTGTTGGGGCAACCGCCGAAAAGAGCGCCTGCCATAGAACCTACGCCATCGCCGAGAAGTGTTCTGTTGAGACCGGGCTCCTCAAGAAGGTCCTTCTCAATAATGGAGGAAATGTTCTTATGATCTGCGATGTGCTCAGCGAATACTACGAAAGCAACAGGTACATAGGCAACCGCAACCGTTCCGATGTAAGCGCCGGAGAGACCGCTGAATCCGCCGAATGCCTTAACAAATGTGAAGGTGGGAACGCTGAAGAAAGTGTTCACTGTAACTCCGCCTGCCACAAGGTTCGTAAATGATGAGAAATCGCTAACAAGAAGTGCGTCACTGCCCGTAGCGCGTCCAATGAGCGTGAAGATCAGGGAAACCGCATATCCTGCAAGGATACCGATAATGAAAGGGATGAGCTTAATGTTCTTGCTGCCGATGGTGGAGCAGATGATCGTTACAAAGAGAGTAACGAGACCGCAAAGTACAGCGATGAGAACAGATCCACCCGCAGGTGCTTTCTGGAGATCGCCTACGGCATTTCCGGCAAGCGAAAGTCCGATAATTGCAACTGTGGGGCCTATGACAACTGCGGGCATGAGCTTGTTGATCCAGCCTGCTCCCACAGCCTTAACGATTATGGAAATTACGACATAGACAAGTCCTGCAAGAACTGCTCCGATGATGAGGCCGAGGTAGCCTACCGCAACGCTTGCGGCACCCGCGAAAGCGGCTGTCATGGATGCTATGAATGCAAATGAAGATCCAAGGAAAACAGGGCTTTTAAAACGTGTAAAGAGAAGGTAAACGAGAGTTCCTACGCCTGCTCCGAAAAGAGCCGCAGCAGAGCTCATGCTGTCTGAGCCGCTGAGATTTGCGTTTCCGTTGATGATGATGGGTACAACAAGTGTTGCCGTCATGATCGCCAAAAGCTGCTGCAGAGCGTAAACGATCGTCTTGCCCATAGCGGGCTTGTCATTGATACCGTAAATGAGTTTCATAAAATTTTTCCTCCGTTGCTGATTGTGTTGATTGTTTATATAAAGTCGTGCATCCGATGTTCTCGGAAGCGACGGGCTTTCAGGATAGGCTCGGTTGCGTTGTCCTTCGTTTTTACTCGCAGAGCAGGACTTCAAGGCAGCCGTCGTAAGCAGGCATATGCACAGCGATTATTTCTGATTTTGAGGTGGGGATGTTCTTTCCGACGAAGTCCGCTCTGATGGGGAGTTCCCTGTGTCCTCTGTCCACAAGGACCGCAAGGCTCACCGAATGCGGGCGGCCGACGGAGAACACTGCTTCAAGAGCCGCTCTCGCAGTGCGTCCGGTGTAGATCACATCATCCACAAGGACAACATCTTTGCCTGTAATATCAAAAGAAAGAGACGGTTCGGAAACAACGGGATTGCCCGTCACTTCAGTCAAATCGTCTCTGTAAAGTGTAATATCAATAGTACCTGTGGGAACAACGGTACCTTCGACCATTTCAATATTGTTTTTGATCATTTCGGCGAGAGGAATACCACGACGTTTAATACCGAGAACGCAAACATTGGATACACCCTTGTATCTTTCGATGATCTCATGGGTGATCCTCATAACGGATCTCTTTATGGAAGCTTCATCCATCAGAACTGCCTTGACCTGCATGTTTTCCTCTCTTTCGTAAAAAAAATCCTGTCGTTACCGACAGGATGTAAATTCGCAAAATAAGCGCCTTCCTTTGCACGCAGAAAGGAAGCTCCATGAAATAAATCTTGTCGGTCTCTCGTACCGAATTAAAAATCTATTTATTTATCGTGGATATGATAACACTTCTCTTTCCGTTTGTGAAGAGGAAATTTATATTTTTTTTAGAAAGTTACTATTTAACCTTTTTGTACTCCGTATCGTTGATCTCGATAAGATCTTTTCCCTTAGAGAACTTGTAGGCATAGTCCTTTGAGACCTCTTTTGTGGAGCCGTCATCCTGCTTCTCTTCTTCCTTGAAGGTGAAGATGATCTCGTTGTCCTTGATCTTGTATGTGCCTACCTGAGTGCTCTTGGAAGAACCGAAAATGGTAACTTCGCTTTCGATCTCAACCTTGTTAAGGCCTGAGAAAGTGTAGGTTACGGAACCCAATGAATAATTCATTCCGAACATCGATCCTGCAGCTTCGCTCTTATAGCTTCCGAAAAGTCTTGTGGATGTGATGAACCAAACACAAACAATAATGATCGCTACTACAACCAATGTTCCTATGATAGTACCCAAATTGCTGCCTTTTTTCTTTTTAGCCATAGTAATAATTCCTCTTTTCTTTTTCTCTTTTTTT
>JAILNG010000119.1 GCA_024691875.1 Lachnospiraceae bacterium
ATTGTTCCGTTAATCTTTACTGTTCTTAAGGTTGTCCTTAAGTTTGAAAATCAATGTTAATTGAATTTTCAGGGTTGTTTAGCTGTTTAATTATCAAGGTTCGTTTCGCGTTTCGCTCTCGCAAAGCGCTCGATAAGGATACCACCGAAAAAAGACTTTGTCAATAGCTTTTTTTCTTTTTTTCAAAAATCTTTTATACCTTTCTATCCCTTTATTTTCAAGGCGTTCAGCCGTTTTGTATCCGCAATTGTATCTATTTTCTAAACATTTAGTTCATTTTTACAAAGGCCTAAATTGTCTGATTTCCGAACTATTCTCTCTCGCATTCACTATAATGTTTCTTTTTTTAAACCAAAAGTTTATCCTTTTTTTCTTTTTTGATGTTATTTTGTTGGACTTTCGTCGTATATTTGGTGTACTTTACATTATATAATGCGCTTGTAAACAACAAAAGTGCTTATAAGAGAACCCCTCATAACCCCAATAATTTTTACAGCCCCGTATCAATATCCCCTGTTGATGCGAGGCTGTAAAAAATTTCAGGATCTGTTATCCGAATCGGTTTATGAGTTTTATCATCAAGAACACATCGGAGGAAGTTATGAAACTGACAGAATGTTATTCACAACTGGAAGGCGATTACGTCGGCGTGCTCGGTCGTCTCATGAAAGAATCCCTGGTGAGCAAATTTCTCATTATGTTTTTGAAGGACACCCAGTACAACGAGTTTCGGGACGCATTAAAAGATGAGAACTGGGAAACCGCATTCAGAAACATTCACACACTGAAGGGTACAGCATTAAATCTGGGCCTCACTAAATTGGCAGAAGCTGCAAGCACTCTTACCGAATTGCTAAGAGGCGGATCACCGTCAGGTGACCTGGAGGCTCCTGTCGAACTTCTCAGCCTCGAGTATAAACACACGATCGAAACAATCGAAGAATACTCCGCCAATCCGGAGATGTAAAACAAAAAACCACTCTTGCATTTGCAAAAGTGGTTTTTTTTGACCGGAGAAAGAGGGATTTGAACCCTCGCGCCGCTATTAACGACCTGCACCCTTTCCAGGGGTGTCCCTTCAGCCTCTTGGGTATTTCTCCAAAAGCCTGGCTACATGCCAAGTATATTAAATTATATTCCCGTTTTGTATCGGGAACGAACGGAGAGCAAGGGATTCGAACCCCTGTGGGCTTTCGCCCTAACGGTTTTCAAGACCGCCCCGTTATGACCGCTTCGGTAGCTCTCCATACGCTTTTCTCAAAACGTGCTTATGCATATTACCACAGAGAAACATCTAAGTCAAGCAAATTTTATCAATATATCGTACAATTTATTTCACGAACCCAAACATGATGTATAGGCAATTTATCACATTTGTCTTTTCATTATGATCTCTTCTGCAGTCTTAATGTCGTCTTCCGTTGTTATCTTTAAATTTTCTTTTTTCCCCGCAAGCATATATATACTGCCCTCTCCGTACTTTCTTACGGCAGAAGCGTCATCTGTTATGGCTTCATCATTATTTTCGACCGCCGCTTTGTAGCTTGCCAAAGCGTTTGAAAGTGAGAAGCACTGAGGTGTCTGTGCAGCCCATGTTTGTGCCCTGTTCGGAGTCATTGTAATATTACCCTCTTCGTTTACGATCTGAATCGTATCTGTCACGGGAATTCCAACCACGCACGAGCCTTTTGAAACAACATGATCAGCTGCGGATTCTATCGTTTCCGTGTCAATGCAACAACGCGCTCCGTCATGGATCATGCAAAAGCTTTGTTCCAAAGAGACTTTTGCAAATTCATATGCAACCTTCAATCCGTTAAACACAGAATTGTATCTGTTTTTTCCACCGGCAATTACAGCAAGGCACTTTGTAATTCCGTACTTTTCTATAATCTCTTTTTTGCAGAAATCAATGTCCTTTTCGGAACATACAAGAATAATCCCGTCAGCACTGCTCTTTTGAAAAGCCAAAAGACTCCATGCTATGACGGGTTTTCCGCAAAGCTCTCTGTATTGTTTTGGAACATCGCCGCCAAATCTCTTTCCTGACCCGCCGGCAAGAACAATTGCATAGATCACTTTCTCTCTCCCAGTCTAAGATTGGGGATCGCGTTTAAATCAAGTCCGCTGAAGTTCCCCTTAAGGAATTCATAATAAGCAGCCGCTCCGATCATTGCAGCATTATCTGTACAGAAGATCGGTGAAGGGTAGATCATCTCCAGTCCTCTCTTCTCACATGCTGCCTTCATTCCCGCACGTAATGCGGAATTGGAAGCGACTCCTCCCGCAAGCGCCACTTTTTTAAAGCCATATTCTTTGGCCGCATGCATCGTTTTGTCAACCAGAACATCCACGACCGCTGCCTGAAACGAAGCAGCCACGTCATTTCTGTTGACTTCTTCTCCCTTCATTTCAGCCTGATTAAGGTAGTTCAACACAGCAGATTTCAGTCCCGAAAAGCTGAAATCATAGGGACAGTCATCCACCTTCGCTCTTGGGAATGCAATAGCTTTGGGATTTCCCTCTTTAGCAACCTTATCGATCTTAGGACCTCCCGGATAGCCGAGTCCTATCGCGCGTGCGACCTTGTCATAAGCTTCTCCGGCCGCATCATCGTGTGTTCTGCCAAGTATCTCATACTCTCCGTAGTCCTTCATGATCACAAGATGTGTGTGCCCGCCTGAGACTATGAGGCACAAAAAAGGAGGCTCAAGATCAGGATGTTCAAGGAAATTTGCCGAAACGTGTCCTTCAATGTGGTGAACACCGATAAGAGGCAAGCCTGCAGCGTAAGCAAGGGCCTTTGCTGCAGAAACACCCACCAGCAAAGGGCCGACAAGTCCGGGTCCGTAAGTCACCGCAACTGCATCAAGATCCTTGAGACCTACTCCCGCATCCGAAAGAGCCTGTTCTATAACAGGATTAACCTTCTCTATATGCTTTCTCGAAGCAATTTCAGGTACAACTCCGCCATACAATGTATGGAGATCGATTTGAGAATAAATAACGTTCGAAAGGACTTTACGTCCGTTTTCAATAACAGCCGCCGCAGTCTCATCGCAGGATGACTCGATGGCCAAAATCTTAATATCTTTCATCTTAAAACCTTCTTAGATCTGTTTATACTTTAATCCGGGAATTCCACAGGATCTGTCAGTTCCCAGCCTAAAATCTTCCAATTACCTTTTTCGTCTTCTCTCAGAACAAACTTTTCGTAGGTTCGGCTGATACCTGTCTTGTCTCTGACAACAAACATGCCCACGATCGATGCCATGTTTTTTCCGTCTTTGGTGTACTTTTCCGTCTGGCTCTCCAATTGAACATTCGTAACGGAAATCACCTTACCTTCGTTTCTGAAAGCGATTATCTCATTATAAAGCGAATCCTCATAGCTGTCCTTCGGATTCAATTCAAGCAACTCGTCATCATAGAGCCTTCTGAGCTGCTCCGTGATCTTGTAAAACTCTGCCTCCGTGTAATTCCCGGACATAAGACAGGTATTGATCCTTTGATAGAGTCTCACCACTTCTCTCACCGTAGAAGGATAGAATCGATCGAGGTCCTTGGAGATTATAGCCTGAGCCTCCGTGTTTGAAGTAGTTTTTGTCTCAAAAATAGAGTCACTTTTTCTGTTGTTAACGGTATAGAAAACTATCCAAATGACAATACCAAGGATAACTACACCGCCTATAATGCCTCCGATATATTTCTTCATGCTTCTACCTCGTTTCTGTCAATGAGACCGACTGTTGCTGTTATATATATCGGCACAACGCCCTTTGACATTCACTTTTCTTCGGCAGCACTCACTGCTCATCCTCGGAAAACCTGAGCGTCACACTCTGTCCGTCGCTTGCGCACTTGGTGTTAGGGAAAACGCTTTTTGCAAGCCCCAGATACTCTTTGGGTCTGTTCATGGAAGGGCTGTAATGGGTGAGCCACATCTCATTCACTTCCGCAGCGGCTGCCATCTTGGCGGCTTCTTTAAAAGTCATATGCTTTTTCTTTACTGCATCCGCCTGCTTTTCGGGCTCGCCGTACATGCCTTCGCAAATGAAAAGGTCCGAATGCATTGCGTTCTTAACGATGGATTCTGTAGGCCTGGTGTCCGTGCAATAAGTAACTTTCAGTCCCTTTCTTTCCGGTCCCAGTACCATATCCGGCGTAAACACTTTACCGTCAGCTTCCAGCGTTTCTCCCTTTTGCAATTTATTCCAAAACTGCAACGGGATCCCCGCCTCCTTTGCGCGCTCCGCATCAAAGCGGCCGGCCCTCCTGACTTCCAGCGTATAGCCGTAGCAAGTCACATTGTGATTCACTTTAAAAGCAGTAATTTCATATCCCAACATGGAGAAACTCTTTTCAGCCTCTCCGATCTCTATCATATTGATCTCAAAAGGTAACTCGGGCGCAATGATCCTCAAAGCGCTCACCACCTTTTCGAGTCCCTTGGGTCCGATCATCGTAACCGGCTCCGTTCTCTCCGCATTTCCCATAGAAAGCAAAAGTCCGGGCAGTCCGCTGATATGATCCCCGTGATAATGCGTAAAAAGGATGCAATCTATATCATGAAAGCTGAGTCCCGCCTGGCGGATCGCCACCTGTGTTCCTTCCCCGGCGTCGATCAGTATCCCTTTTCCGTTGTATCTTACCATAAGGGAGGTAAGCCACCTTTTTGGAAGAGGCATCATTCCGCCCGTACCCAATAAACACAAATCTAACATCAATTTCCTCTTATCTAAGGCATATAATTACTAAACACTCTGTTATCATATGCCGCCAACAGTTTCCTTGCCACTTAACACTATTCTATGTTAAGCCGCATAATGACAGCGTCTTCCTTCGGAAGCTCGTAAAAGCCTTTTCTGAGTCCCACATCTCTGAATCCCAGTTTTCTGTAAAGGCTTCTTGCCGGCTCGTTGCTCACTCTGACTTCCAGATACATGTCTCTAACTTCAAAGCTTTTGGCTTTTTTGATCAGTTCATTCATCATTTTGTAAGCAATGCCCTGTCCTCTGCAATCTTTTCTTACACAGACATTCGGGATCTCTGCTTCGTCCAGGACATAGTAAAAACAGCAATATCCCATTATATCGTCATCATCGTCGTCGGAAACGGTCACCAAAAGACAGTAATTCTCCTGCAAGATGGAGCCTTCAAAATTATCCCTGCTCCAAGGCATGGAAAAAGTGGCTTTCTCTATTTCACTCACCCTGTCACAGTCTTTTATTGTCATTTCACGAATCTTCATTTCGTCTCCCACGACTGATCATTTCCAACGACAAAAGACAATTTCCCTACTTCTCTTTGCGTTCCCTTTCCGCCTGAGAAAGGCGTAAGTAGTCGGGAACATGCTCGGCTGCCGTAACGGCAAGTCCTGCTTTAAACATTTCAATTGCTCTGACCGCAAGGCTTCCGGCTCTTTGCACACTGTTGTTTACAGGTGCAAATTGTATCTTCACCTCAACCTTTTCTTTTAACAATTCGGCAAAAACAGGCACTCCGTCTCCCAAAAAGATAACCGGCTCCTTCAGATCGTTAACGATCTCCACTATCTCATCGATAGACACTGCCATCTGGTCTCTGACCACTTCAAAGCCTGCAGCTGTGTTTCTGTAAACTCCGGTGTAAACCTGACTTCTGCGGGCATCCATCAATGGAACGATGAGCCCCTCAAAGCCGAAAATGTTCGCCGCTATGGTCTGAGTTGTAGGTACTGCCACGATGGGCTTGTTAAGTGCCTGTCCCAGTCCCTTTGCTGTAGCGGATCCGATCCTTAAGCCCGTAAAGCTTCCCGGTCCTCCGGATACAGCGATGGCGTCGATCTCTTCAAGATCTGTCCCTGTTCTTTTTACTACCTCGTCCACCATCGGAAGAAGTGTTTGAGAATGAGTCAGCTTCAGATTCAAGCTGAACTCTCCGATAATTTTTTCCTCTGTGGCTATGGCACAGGATGCCACAAGTCCGGAGGCTTCAATAGCCAAAATCTTATTCATTAAATCAAGCCTTCCTAATTTCTATGCTTCTGTAATCGAAGCCCTTTTGCAGATCCTTTGAAATGGTAACCCTGGTACAGGTTTCCGGCAAAAGATCCTCGATCTTGTCGGCCCATTCCACAAGGGAAACGCCCTGTCCGAAAAAACAATCCTCGTATCCGATCTCGTCCATCTCATCGATGTCATCGATCCTGTAAACATCAAAATGATACAGGGGCATTCTTCCGCTTTCATACACCTGCACAATGGTAAATGTGGGGCTGACAACAGGCTCATCGATTCCGAGTCCCTTGGCAAATCCCTTTGTGAATACGGTCTTTCCGACGCCCAGATCACCTGACAGGCATATAATGTCTCCGGGCTTTGAATTCATGGCCATATCATATGCAATTTTGGATGTCTCCTCCGGCGATCCGGAAGAGAAAGTTTCAATTTTCATGCTCTGTATCCTATTTTTTAAGCTTCACACAGCCTGCGGGGCACATTTCTCTCAAAAGATTTTTGAAATCTCCGAGCTCTGAGC
This sequence comes from Lachnospiraceae bacterium, assembly GCA_024691875.1. Lineage (GTDB taxonomy): Bacteria > Bacillota > Clostridia > Lachnospirales > Lachnospiraceae > RGIG3528. The sequence continues at coordinate 6,520 of JAILNG010000119.1, forward strand.
CTATGCATGCTTTGGGAAGTATGGTTGCATTGTTGTTTCCGGTAAAAAGGATGATGCTCTTCACAGTTTCCTGCGCAAGAAGAACGATCTCCCATGGAGCGTCCTGGCTCTGTCCGTCCTGAGCCAGAGTGATCCCGCTTTTATTAAATGTATAGCTTACCGGCTTTGAAAAACCGGGATTCTTCTTTGTCTGTCTCCATGCCTTAAAAAGAAGCAGGGACGGATTTATCACCGTAAACAATGAGGCAAGACCGATCAAAGCGATGAGGCTTAAGGGCGAATCTCCGTATCCGAAGATCAGTGCTACAATAGCAATGGCGCTGAAGCCGTAGTTTATCACCGATCTGAAACCGCCGTAAGAGTTAATGTACAAAAACTCGAAAATGTATCCGGTTTTCATGTTTACAGTAAACTTTATATCTTTGTCTTCCATATAACTTGCTCCTTAAGTCTTTCTCAGGCATTTACAGTATCATGGATAATGCAATCCTCTTCTTTGCGGGATCGCAGCTTAAAACTTTGACTTCAACAATGTCTCCGACACTGACTGCTTCCAAAGGATGCTTAATGTACTTTTTGTTAGTGATCTGAGAAATGTGAACCAGACCGTCCTGATGCACGCCGATGTCCACAAATACACCGAAATCGATCACGTTTCGAACGGTTCCCTTAAGGATCATTCCCTCGGTCAGATCCTTCATTTCAAGCACGTCATTTCTTAAAATGGGTTTGGGCATCTCATCTCTCGGATCTCTTCCGGGCTTTTCAAGTTCCTTGATTATGTCCGTGAGAGTCATTTCACCGATACCGAGTCTGTCAGCCAAAGCCTTTTTGTCCTTTATCATCTTTCCGATGGAAGAAAGGTTGTCTCCGTCAGTCTTTACGATAACGGGAGCCTCTGCCTTCTTTTGATCGTTTGCCGCAGGTGTTGTCAGTTTCTTTCCCGACTTTTCCATTGCCTGAGCAAAAGCAGCTCCAAAAGCGGAATTGGTGTTGGAGATACGTATCTCCTTCTCTGCGGGCCTCCTGTTCCTTCTTTCACCCTTATTGGGCATAGCTGCCTCTCTTGCAGCCTTTTCCTGAGCCTTGGCATTCTTTTGAGCCGCCAGCTGCTCAGCTCTCAGCTTATTGATGTCATCGGGTTTAAAGCCGAGTTCGGAAAGAAGCTCTGTCGCCGCTTCGTAGGACTCGGGGTGAACCGATGTTGAATCCAAAGGATTTGCACCTCCCATGATACGCAGGAAACCTGCACACTGCTCGTAAGCCTTGGGGCCCAGTTTTGCCACTTTCAAAAGATCGTTTCTGGTAATGAATCTGCCGTTTGCTTCACGGAAGGCAACGATGTTCTTTGCGGTAACCTTTGAAATTCCGGAAACGTACTCAAGAAGTGCGGGTGAAGCGGTGTTCAGATCGACACCCACCTTGTTTACACAGTCCTCAACAACTCCGGCAAGAGTCTCTGAAAGCTTCTTCTGGTTCATGTCATGCTGATACTGTCCCACACCGATGGCCTGAGGCTCGATCTTAACCAGCTCAGCCAGAGGATCCTGCAGTCTTCTTGCTATGGAAACCGCAGAACGCTGAGCTACATCGTAGTCAGGGAATTCCTCTGTCGCAAGTTTGCTGGCAGAGTAGACCGAAGCGCCCGCTTCACTGGTGATCACGTACTTTGTGGGCACCTTCATTTCCTTTAAAAGATCTACGATAAAGAGCTCCGACTCACGTGATGCTGTTCCGTTACCAACGGAGATCAATGTTACCTTATATTTGATGATGAGTCTCTTAACAATTGCCTTTGCCTCATCCATTTTGTGCATTCCGGGAAGTGTGGCAAAAACCACGGCTGTGTCCAGTACCTTACCTGTTGCATCCACAACCGCCAGCTTACATCCTGTTCTGAAACCGGGATCCCAGCCGAGAACAGTCTGTCCCACGATGGGAGGCTGCATGAGAAGCTGCTTCAGATTTTCTCCGAACACCTTGATAGCTCCGTCCTCAGCCTTTTCGGTCAGTTCATTGCGAACTTCTCTCTCTATGGAAGGAGCGATCAAGCGGTCATATGCATCCGCGACAGCCGTCTTTATGAGCTCGTTTGTATTGGGATTGTCCTTGGTTATTATCTTCTTTTCAAGGTATCTCAAGATGGTCTCGGTAGGGGCGGTGATCTTTACGGTCAATACCTTTTCGGTCTCTCCTCTGTTAAGCGCAAGGATCCTGTGTCCGGGAAGAGTCTTCACTTTCTCGGAGAAATTGTAGTACATCTCGTAAACGCTGTCAGCTTCCTCATCCTTAGCAGATGAAGATATAACGCCCTCTTCTTCCGTCACCGAACGGATGTGAGTTCTGTAATCCGCTTCATCGGAAATTTTCTCTGCGATTATGTCTAAAGCGCCCGCAACAGCTTCTTCGGGTGTATTTACTTCTTTTTCGGGATCTACGTATTCCTTCGCTGCTTCCAAAGCGGGAACTGTCAGTTCCTGAGCGAAAATGAGATCTGCAAGAGGCTGTAAGCCCTTTTCCGCAGCTATTGTAGCTCTGGTTCTTCTCTTAGGTCTGTATGGACGATAAATGTCCTCCAAAGTAACCATGTTCTGGGCTTCACCGATCTGCTTTTTGAGTTCGTCCGTGAGTTTACCCTGTTCTTCTATGCTTTTTAAGATCTGTTCTTTCTTTTCTTCAAGACTTCTGAGGTACTTAAGACGTTCGTCGAGATTTCTGAGTACCTCATCGTTCAATGCCCCTGTAGCTTCTTTTCTGTATCGTGCGATGAAAGGTATGGTGTTTCCCTCATCGATCAGCTTCACAGCCGCATCAACCTGTTCTCTGCGTACTCCGAGTTCCGCCGTAAGCTGTTTTAAAATATCCATCTAATAACCTCCGAATGTAAGTCTTGGCAGTTTTTCATTTACAATTCAATCTCTGCCTCTTGTATCATATCACATTCTCTTCAAAAAACAAGAAAAAAAGCGGCAGACGTTTTTGATCTACCGCTCTGTAAGCTATTCTGTCTTAGGTTTGTCAATGTCCGAACCGTCTGTTGTATGCTTTATCCTTGTCCTTGTGAGTCCTCCCGAAACATAAGTCCTTCCGCACTCCGGGCATATGCTTGTGTGAAGGGTAACACTGGCGGAGATCAGTTTTGCATCCGGCTTGTTGCCTTCCTGAACGGCATTTGCCACATGCTCTCTCTCGTGTGCCATTACCTTGGAGGCTGAGACCGAGGGATCGATGTGCCCCGGGGTTTTGAAAGAAACGTCCGATTCATTGGAGCCGTCAACGTACATCCTGTTCTCGCAGGTTTCACACTTTTCTATGCCGAGTCGTTTACGCATCCGCTCGGTTGCGGGTGATTCCATGGTCTTGGCCGCGTTGTCCACATCCATTTTCATCTCGTCGGGAGATTTACCGACTCTCACTGTCTGTGCATTTGAAAAAGCCTCGGGCACAGCCGCAACGGCCGCAACAGCCGCACCTTCATTGACATCAGCATGTAGTGCGGTGCTTCTTGCAGCAAGTGTTGCTCCGGAAGCGTATATGCTGTTGTATGCGCCGTAAGCGCCAATGCTTCCGATCATGGCAGCCTCCCTGATCCTGTGTTTAAGACAGGATCATTCTTAAACATATTATACCATTTTTATGATCTTTGTGCAAATTACGGAATTATAAAAAGGGGATGCGTGACCATCCCCTTCAGATACTCTTATTTTAAACCGCAAGATCCACGTGCTGAACCGCTCCCGCTTCTCCTGTGGATTCCTTAAGGAAGAAACCTGTGCGTTTTACCTGTCCCATGGTCGCATTGTTCTTTAAGGACTTAAGTGCAAAGTCTGTGGCAACACTGCCTAAATTGATAGCGCCCACATCTGCCTTTTTGAGATCCACAAGAACATCCTTACCGTTCTTATCCTTTGTCCAGATCTTAAGTTTTTTAAAAATACTGTCGTTTTCGTCAATCCAGCCGTTTCCGTCTTCATCGTAGGCTGCGAGATCTTTAAATCCGTTGCCCGACTTTGTTCCGAAAAGCTCTGAACCGTCATTTATCTTACCGTCGCCGTTCTTGTCAAGGGCAAGAAGGCCGGAATTTTCTCTCAGATCGTAGATCCTCTCTTCCTTACCGTCCGCATCGAGGTCAAAAAGGAAAGTCTTTTCAGTGAGATCCGCACACTTGTCATCGAGTTCGATCACAAGAGGATCCACCATAGTGTAGGACTCTTCCATGTAAGAACCGTATTCTGCGGTAAAGCTTCTGGACATTTCCACAGTAAGATTAAAGCTGATCTCGCGTCCGTCCTCCGTTCTTACAGAACCGGTTGACCGGTAAGCTGTGTTTTCGGTTTCCATATAAAACTTGGACTGAACCGTGATCTTTGTCCAATTTGTCATATTTACGGAATGTCTTCCGACAGGTGCCTGTACCGAGGGCTGAACTCCGGATGCTACACATGCGATGTTTCCGGCAAAGGAGGCCATCTCAGCCTGAGCCTTGTTCATTGTTTCGGCGAAAGATCTCATTCCATCATCGCAAGGAACGGAAGATGTCTTTTCTCCTCTGATCCTTTTAAGAAGTTCAAGTATCTTTCTTAACATACGGATATCGGCATCCTCTTCGGGAAGTGCAATTTCCGTTTCTTTTGCTTTGTTTGCTTTAACCATGTCCTGAAGAGACTTTTTAAGGTTTTCCTTTTGATTTTCTTTTCTTGCGGCTTCGGCTTCTTTTTCTTCAAGAGCGATCTTTTCCTTTTCATCACGAAGCTGTTGTACAAGATTCTTGGAATCATCGGATAATTCAATTGTTGCAGCCTTGCTGCTTAAAACACTGAGGGATTCCTGCTCTACTTTCTCATAAGAAAAATAGGAGCGTGTCGAAGACATGGATACATTAGACGAATCAATTTTCATAATAAGCGCCCTCCTTGGCGATCTTTGAAAAGTGTATGTGCAAATCCTTTTGCACGTAACACGGATTAAGTGTACATTTATCTTATCGGCATCTTGTTTTGAAATCTTAACCCCTCTTGTAAAAAAAAATCGAGCAGAAAAGAAATGATCTTTTCTGCCCGTTATAAAATTCATCTTAAATTGTTTTGGAAACATGAAGAAGGAAAGGATCGAGATCTTTCTTCATTGCAAGAGCTTCTTCGATGTCGTAATCAACAAACTTTCCATCCTTGTAAGCTACTACACGGTTTGTCTTTCCTGCGCAAAGGAGTTCAACAGCCATGCATCCCATTGCGGAAGCATAGACTCTGTCCTTCGCCGTAGGACTTCCGCCACGCTGAATGTGACCGATGATGGTAGCACGGGTCTCTATGCCTGTTGCTGCTTCGATACGATCTGCCATTCTGTAAGAATTACCGATACCCTCGGCATTTACAATGATGGTGTGCTTCTTTCCCAAAGCCTTTCTTGCAAGGATGTGCTGAACAACCCTTTTCTCATCATAATTCATGAGTTCGGGAAGGAGGATCTCCTCGGCGCCGTTTGCAATACCGCTCCAAAGAGCAATGTAACCTGCGCGACGTCCCATAACTTCGATGATTGAAACTCTCTCATGAGATGTGGATGTATCACGAACCTTGTCGATGGCATCCATAGCTGTGTTAACAGCTGTATCAAATCCGATAGTATAATCTGTGCATGCAATGTCAAGATCGATGGTTCCGGGAACACCAACAGTGTTGATGCCTCTTGCCGCCAACTGACGTGCGCCCTGGAAAGATCCGTCTCCGCCGATTACAACAAGACCGTCGATACCGTTCTTTCTGCAGATCTCAGCGCCCTTATCCTGACCTTCGGATGTAACGAATTCCTGGCAGCGAGCTGTGTAGAGTTTTGTACCTCCACGCTGGATCGTATCGGAAACGCTGCGTGAATCCATGTCGATGATATCCTCATCGAGAAGACCTGCGTATCCTCTGTTAATACCCTTAACCTTTACACCATTTTCGATGGCCGTACGAACAACCGCACGAATTGCAGCGTTCATTCCGGGCGCATCGCCGCCACTGGTGAGTACCCCTATGGTTTTAACCATGCTTTCTGCCATAATAAGCCTCCAAAACTATTAGAGTTTTCTACGAAAATTTACTACTTGTTACAAGTTTTGTATTTTACAACGAAACAGTTTTTTTGTAAATATCCAAAAAAGATAAAATGAAGAAACTTTTGATTAACAAGGTTAAAAAGTAACCTTAATCTGCTCATTTCCGAACTTTTTTATCAACTTTTCGGGAAGATCACCGCTCAGATCCACAGAAAAGCTTCTGCCAAGTTTTTTCATTTGTTTTTCTTCTTCAAGGTAGATCACCACATCCGATCTTCCGTCACTGCTCTTTAAGATCTCCAGCAATTCCTTTTCCGACGCACTGTATTCATCTTTGTTTTTAAATCTCACCCAAAGTTTTCCGGGAATGGCATCCAGCCTGTCGATCTCGGAAAGAATGATCTTTGCGCCCCTTTCTTCATCGGTGGAGATCCTGCCTTTTATCATGACCTTTTCATCTTCATTGAGAAGCTTTTTGTTTTTCTCAAAATCATTCGGAAAAACAATAACTTCCGTGTTTCCGTAGAGATCCTCCAGTTTGAGGAAAGCCATGGTACGATTGTTTTTGGTAACCTTTCTGGACACTTCGGTGATCATTCCGCCGATCACAACATTCTGATCGTCTCGGACCTTAAGTTCACCCGTTTCTTCATCGGCCTTAAGATCTGCGGTCGTGGTGTCGCAATGCTTTTTCAGAATGTCGATATAGTTTTCCAGAGGATGTCCGCTGACGTAAAGATCCAGCACTTCCTTTTCGTATCCCAAAAGTTCATCCTTACCGAACTCTCCCACATCGGGAAGAGGCGTTTCCATGGCGACTTTTTCTTCGGGATCCATGAAATCAAAGAAAGAAAGCTGCCCCGTGATCTCCTTTTTGTGCTCATTCACCGCATCATCGATGATGATCTGGTAGACCTGAAGAAGCTGTTTTCTGGTTCCCGGAACGGAATCAAAAGCTCCCGCTTTAATGAGATTTTCCACAGTTCTCTTATTGATTCCCAAAGGAACGCAACGTTTTGCAAAATCCTTGAGAGACGTGAATCTTCCGTTGTTTTCTCTTTCTGCCTTGATGTCCTCAACAACCTGCCTTCCGACTCCCTTAATAGCCGACAGTCCGTAGCGAATGGATCTTCCGCCCACGGTGAAGCCTACTCCGCTCTCATTTACATCGGGCGGCAGAACGCTTACGCCCATCTTTTTACAGGTGTACATGTACTCCGTAACTTTTCCGGTATTGTCCATGATGGAAGTCATTAACGCAGCCATGTATTCAACCGGATAATAGTACTTAAGGAAGGCTGTCTGATAGGAAACCACAGCATAACATGCGGCATGGGCCTTATTAAAGGCGTACTTTGCAAAGTCCGTCATTTCATCGTAAATGTGATTTGCCACCTTTTCCGAGATGCCTCTTGCCTCACAGCCCGGAACGTTTTCCTGTGCGTTTCCGTGAACAAAATTTTCTCTTTCCTTTGCCATTACATCGGCCTTTTTCTTGGCCATGGCACGGCGCACCAGATCGCTCCGTCCGTAAGAGTAGCCCGCCAGATCTCTTACGATCTGCATAACCTGCTCCTGATAGACAATACATCCATAGGTGGTTTCCAGTATGGGTTTTAATTCCTCACAGTCATATGTTATCGAGCCCCTGTCATTTTTTCCCTTAATATACTTCGGAATAAAATCCATGGGGCCGGGACGATAAAGGGAGATCCCGGCGATAACGTCTTCTATGGAAGTGGGCTTGAGTTCCTTCATGAAACTCGTCATTCCCTTGCTTTCAAGCTGAAAGACGCCGTCGGTCTTTGCCTGAGAGATCATTTCAAAGATGTTTTTATCCTCGTAGCTGATCTCTTTTATCGAAAAGCGCTTCTCTCCCGGCTTTTTGTTCATGTTTACAAAGTTTTCCGCATCCTTTATGACAGTAAGTGTTCTTAGTCCCAAAAAGTCCATTTTGAGAAGTCCCAGATGCTCACACTCCGTCATATTAAACTGAGTTGTAACGGAACCGTCCGCCGCACAGGACAGAGGCACGTAATCATCAACAGGCGCGTTACTGATGATAACGCCGGCAGCATGCATGGATGTATGCCTGGGGAGTCCTTCCAAAGCCATGGCCATGTCCAGGAGATTTCTGATCTCTTTATCCTCATCATACATTTTTTTCAGATCGCTGCTTTTTACCAATGCATCTGCAATGGTAATGTTCAGTTCATTCGGCACCAGCTTTGCCACAACGTCAACTCTCGCGTAAGGCAGATCCAGCGCTCTTCCCACATCTCTGATGGCATTTTTCGCAGCCATAGTACCGAAGGTAACTATCTGGCAGACTCTGTCACGGCCATATTTTCTTACTACATAATCAATGACTTCCTGTCTTCTTTCGTAGCAGAAATCCACGTCGAAATCCGGCATGGAAACACGTTCCGGGTTCAAAAATCTTTCAAACAGCAGGTTGTACTTAATGGGATCAATGTCCGTGATCTCAAGGCAATAAGCCGCGATACTTCCCGCACCGCTGCCTCGCCCGGGTCCCACGGGGATGTCATGATCCTTGGCATATTTAATGAAGTCCCAAACGATCAGGAAGTAGTCGACAAAGCCCATATCATGCACGATCTTAAGCTCGTAGTCAAGCCTTTCCCTGAGTTCGGGTGTAACTTCTTTGTATCTCTTTTTAATGCCCTCTTCGCAGAGGAATTGCAGATAGGTCCATGCGTCGTAGCCCTCCGGCACATCAAACTTCGGCAGCTTGTAATTACCGAATTCGAATTCCACATTGCAGCGATCTGCAATCTTGCAGGTGTTTTCCAAAGCCTCCGGGGCATATGGAAACAGTGCGGCCATCTCTTCCTCCGATTTAAGGTAGAATTGCCCGCCCTCATATCTCATTCGGTCTTCATCCTGAACTTTTTTCTGAGTCTGTATACAAAGGAGAATGTCGTGAGCCACGGCATCTTCAGCTTTAATGTAGTGGGAATCGTTGGTGCAGATAAGATCTATGCCTGTTTCTTCATGCATACGCATGAGGAAGGTGTTTACAGTCTTTTGCTCCGGTATCCCGTGGTCCTGAAGCTCCAAAAAGAAATTACCCTTTCCGAAGATCCTTTCAAGGCGCAATGCTGCTTCCTTGCCTTCTTCGTACAAGCCTCTTTTAAGATAGTTCGCCACCTCTCCGGCCAGACATGCGGAGGTGCAGATGATCCCCTCGTGGTACTTTTCCAAAACCTCAAGGTCGACTCTGGGCTTATAGTAGAAGCCCTCGGTGAATCCGATTGAAACGATCTTTATCAGATTGTGATAACCCGTGTCATTTTCCGCCAAAAGGATCAGATGTCTGTATCGCTCATCAGAAACGGAACCGGACTTTTCAAACCTGGATCCCGGCGCCACATAGACTTCGCATCCTATGATGGGCTTGATCCCTGCGTTTTTACATTCGGTCCAGAATTCCACAGCTCCGAACATCACCCCGTGATCCGTGATGGCAAGTGCCTTCATTCCCAGTTCCTTTGCTCTGGCCACCAAAGGTTTGATCTTTGCGGATCCGTCCAGAAGGGAGTAACCCGTATGTACATGTAAATGTGTAAAACTCATAATTTCACCCCTAAAACGAGAAAAACCTCATTCAACGAATGAGGTTATTATAGCATAAATCAAAACAAACAATAAAGTCCTATTTGGTTCCCGTAAGAAGATTTTGTACTTCCTTACTTGCTGCTTCTTCATCGGCGCCGTCAGCCACGATCGTAACCACTTCGCCGTCAATTATTCTGAGTGTCATTACGCCCATGATGCTCTTTGCATTGATGAGCTTGTCTGTCTGTTCAACGTAAACTCTTGAATCAAATTTACTTGCTGTCTGCACCAAAAGTGCTGCCGGAGTAACATCCATCTTAGATGTCTTCGCTATGGTGATTTGATTTCTGATCATCTTGTTCCTCTTTTCCTTTCAAGTCTCGAGCTATGGCAATAATTTTTTCAAGTCTGTGATTAACCCCGGATCTGCCAAGTCTCGGCTCAGTCATTTCTCCAATTTCCGAAAGAGATTTCTCCGGATTGGCAACTCTGAGCTCTGCGATGCTCTGTAGTGCCTCGGGCAGAGTTTTAAGGACATTCCTGTCGTCCAGATACTTAATGCACTCACATGCATATTCCGAAGCTACCACCGTTTTTTTCAAATTCGATGTTTCGCAATTAACTTTGCGATTAACTTTGTTCTTGACTTCCTTAAGGATCCTTACATTTTCGAAGTTCATGAGTGAAACATGCGCTTCCATAATATTCAAAAGATCACTGATCTTGTCCGCATCCTTAAAATAAAGCCTGAATCTGTTTCCTCTTTGTGCCACCTTACCGGTAACATCAAAGGCTGCTGTGGCAAGGTTCAGAAGTTCTATGCCCGAACGGGTTTTTGCCGCGATCTCCAGATGATACTCATCCTTCGGATCCGTAACACTGCCCGCTCCCAAAAAAGCTCCCCTTAAGAAACTTCTTTTGCAACAGCTGCGTTCGATGATCTTCATGTCTTTAAGAAAAAGCAAGCCGTTCTTTTCCTCCAACCTGCACATTTTCACAAAGTCATTTTCGTTTCCTAAATCATCGGTTAATGATTTTAAGACAGACATATCGCATTTGTCAACAGATTTTTTTTGAGAATATAAAATGTATCCCGCAATTTCCGCAATTTTACAATGCTTTGGAATGGGTAGGATCGTTGTTAATTCTGTTTTTACTTCACTGCAAAAAGACATTATTTTATTATATCCCTATGAATGGTCTTAACCGAGTAATCGTCCTTTTCCAATGCGTCGGAAAGCACCTTTGCCATGGTTACCGAGCGGTGTTTACCGCCGGTACATCCGATACCGATCACAAGACCGTTTTTACCTTCGTTAATGTAATGGGGGATCAAAAACTCCACCATATCAATGAGTTTTGAGACAAATTCGTCTGCCTGAGGACTCTTCATTACAAAGTCCCGCACTTCTTCATTCTCTCCGGTCAGGTGCTTAAGACTTTGAACGTAGAAGGGATTTGCAAGAAATCGTACGTCAAAGACCATGTCCGCATCTACAGGTATACCATACTTAAATCCGAAAGAGATCACGGTAACGATAAAATTCTTAAACACCTTGTTATTAACAAAGATGCTGTCGATCTCCTGCTTCAGGTCTCTCACAAGAAGAGTGCTGGTGTCAAGGACATAATCCGCTTTACCTTTAAGAAAAGCGATCTTCTTACGCTCTTCCTCTATTCCCGCTTCCACTCTTCCGCTGCCCGACAGGGGATGATTTCTTCTGGTCTCTTTGTATCTTTTGATCAAAGTCTCATCCGAGGCATCAAGAAAAAGGATCTCATACTTGATCCTCATTTCCTTAAGCTCAGTGAGCACAGGTTCAACCTCGTCAAGCGAATGACCGCTTCTTATGTCAACACCTATGGCGATCTTGTCAAATTCACCACGGTTACTGTTCTCCGCGATCTGAGCAAATTTGGAGATCAAAGGGATAGGAAGATTGTCGGCGCAAAAAAAGCCCGCATCTTCAAGCATTTTAAGCACAGATGATTTTCCCGCTCCGGACATTCCCGTTACAATTACAAATCTCATTCTCTCGCCTCTTTACAATTTAAACAGAAACTCATCTTTCTGAATGACTACTTAAGGATTCTGATCTCAGGTTCCAGCATTACACCCGAGTTTTTGTAAACCTTTTCTCTCACGTTTTCGATGACCGCTTCAACATCCGCTGCGGTGGCATTGTCAGTGTTTACTATGAAACCGGCATGTTTTTCCGAAACTGCGGCTCCGCCCACCTTAAAGCCCTTAAGTCCTGCCTCTTCGATGAGTTTACCGGCAAAATTTCCTTCCGGTCTCTTAAACGCACTTCCCGCACTGGGAAGATCCAACGGCTGCTTTTCTATCCTTCTTCTCTTGTACTCTTCCATCATGGTTCTGATGGGAATTCTCGGATAGACCTTTAAGTGGAAGGTCCCACTCAAAATGAACTCTCCGGTCTTTTCGAATCTGCTGGTCCTGTAGCCCATCTCCGCTTCTTCTTTTGTCACTTCTTTGATCTCTCCGTCGGGAGCCATCACCTTCACCGAAACAAGAGTGTCATTAAGTTCCCCGCCGTAGGCACCTGCATTCATGAAAATGCCGCCTCCGACGCTACCCGGGATCCCATGAGCAAATTCAAGTCCCGTAAAGCCTTTTTTCAAAGCATACATTGAAAGCTGAGTCAATGCAACTCCCGCTCCGGAAGTAATGAAAGCAGATCCGTCATTGATGTCCTCTCTGATGGAGATCAGATTAAAATCACCGCCCAAACGCAGGATCACACCGTCGTAACCTTCATCGGCCGCCAAAACGTTTGTTCCGTTTCCCAAAAGGAAGAACTTAACATTTTCCTCTTTACAGATCCTTATCGCATCCTTTAATTCGGTCTCATTTTCACAGATCGCATAAAAAGCAGCGGGTCCTCCGATCCTAAAAGATGTATGCCTGGAAAGAGGCTCATCCGGAAACAGATTTTTAAGATCCATGATTTCCGCAAATTTTTCCGTAAGAACACTTTTTTTATTCAGTAACATCCAGCATCATCCTCGCACAACCGTAAATGCCCGCATCGTTTCCGAGCGTAGCAAGCCTGAATTCCGTTGTCTGCAAAGCATTCAGCAGATTGGGGCCGTAATGCTTTTTCAATGTTTCGATCAGAATGTCTCCCGCTTTGGAAACACCGCCTCCGATAACAAAACATTCGGGATCGACAGCTGCTGCCACATGTGAGAGGGCCGCATCCAGAATCTCACAGACATTGTCAACCACATTAAGTGCCGTCTTGTCTCCCGCCTTTGCAGCGTCAAAAACATCCTTTGCCGTAATGTTTTCAATCTTTGAAAGAGACGAAGCCGGATCTTTCTTTGCCGCTTCGCTGCCTAAAAAAGCAATTCCCGTGGCAGAGGCATATTGTTCAAGATGGCCGTGTCCTCCGCAGCCGCAAAGCCTTGTTTCATCATCATTCATACGGATGTGACCGATCTCACCCGCTGCGCCGTGAGCACCCGCACGGATCTTCCCGTCGCAGATAACTCCTCCGCCTACTCCGGTTCCGAGAGTCACCATCACAATATCATTGCAGCCTTTTCCGCCGCCCTTCCACATTTCTCCGAGCGCAGCCACATTTGCATCATTGGCCGCACGGCAGGGAAGCCCCAAAAGCTCCGTAAATTTCTCGTTAACGTTAAAAATACCCCAACCCAGATTTGCGCATTTTAATACGGTACCGTCTTTTTTAATTGGTCCCGGAACACCGATACCAAGCCCGATAACGTCCTTTTTGTCAAGGTTCTTTTCGCAGATCTTATCTTTTACCGCATTGACCACATCCTGAGGAACGGAAGCGCCTCCGTTTTCACGATTCGTCTTGATCTCCCATTTTTCAATGAGTTCTCCGCTTTCGGTGAAAAGCCCCAGCTTAACCGTTGTTCCTCCAATGTCTGCTCCGAACAGATACTTCATGATCAATCCCCTTCCTTTTGTTTATTCGTTTTCATTTTCACTGTCTTCTTCATCATCTTCTTCGATGTTTCTGCCGTTCATGATGTTCTCCGTAACACGTCTGGAGAATTCCTTTGCAGCATTGTAGCCCATCTTCTTCTGTCTGTGATTTACAGCAGCGGACTCAACAATGATCGCAAGATTTCGACCGGGACGGATGGGAAGATCCTGACAAACCACCTTATTTCCGAGGAATTCGGTGTATTTGTCCTCAAGACCCATTCTGTCGTATTCCTTATCCTTTACCCAGTCTTCAAGACGAATGACGAGATCTATCTGCTGAGTGTTTTTAACACTCGAAATACCGAACAATGTCTTAACATCGATGATACCGATACCTCTGAGCTCGATCAGATGTCTTGTTATCGGAGGTGCGGAACCTATGAGGGTTGCTTCACTCACCTTCTTGATCTCAACAACATCATCCGCAACAAGTCTGTGTCCTCTCTTTATGAGTTCAAGAGCAGCTTCACTCTTTCCTATGCCCGATTCACCGATGATCAAAATTCCTTCACCGTAAACATCCACAAGAACGCCGTGAATGGAGATTCTGGGCGCAAGTTCGACTTTCAGCCATCTGATGGCTTCACTTTCAAAATCAGAGGTTGACTTTTCGCTTAAAAGAAGCGGAACGCCCTTTTCAAGAGCTACCTTTCTGACCTCTTCCATCGGTCTGATCCCGCGACACAAAACTATGCAGGGTATCTTGAAGCTCATGAGCTTTGTGAGAACCTCCAGCCCTTTATCTTCCATTTTGTCCATGTAGGCATGTTCAACATGTCCGATGATCTGAACTCTTTCACAATTAAAGTAATCATAGAAGCCAACCAACTGCAGCGCAGGTCTGTTAACTTCGGGTTCCGTTATCTTTCTGCCCTTAAGATCGATCTCGGGAGTAAGATTCTCCAACCCCATACTTTCGATGAATTTCTTAAGACTAACCGTATACATTATTCTTCCTTTCCCCGGTTTTCACTCGGATGGAGAAATTCCCAAATGCTTTCAGCCGCCTTCAGATTCATTGAAGGCAACTCAGCCAGTTTCTCCACATCGGCATTTTTGAGTTCTTCCAAAGAATTAAAATGCCTCATGATCTCTATCCTTCTCTTTTGACCCACATTGGGGATGTCGTCCAGGATCGATCTGGTCTGCGCTTTGTTGCGTAAGGTTTTGTGGTACTCAATGGCAAAACGGTGGGTTTCATCCTGAATCCTGGTGACCAATTTGAAGCCTTCACTGTAAGTGTCAATGGGAACTTCTTCGTCATTGAACCACAAGCCTCTGGTTCTGTGTCTGTCATCCTTTACCATCCCGCAAACGGGAATGTCGAGTCCGAGACTTCCCACCACTTCCAAAACCGAATTCACCTGTCCTCTTCCACCGTCGATCAGAAGCAGATCCGGGAATCTTACAAACGAATCCTCGTTTTTTTCCTTGGCCTCTTTAAGTTCGCGCAATCCGTGTTCAAATCGTCTGCGTAAAACCTCTCTCATGCTTCCGTAGTCGTCCGCACCGATGATCGTTTTGGTTTTAAAACGCCTGTAATCGGATTTTTTCGGTTTACCGCCTTCAAAAACCACCATGGAAGCAACGTTTTCAAAGCCCGCAGTGTTTGAAATGTCATACGACTCTATTCTATATAGCTTTTCCAGTTTTAGCAAGTTTTTTATTTCGTTGAGAGCGCCGCTTGTACGCTTCTCCATGTCCCTGATCCTCTTTTCATCGTTAAAGAGCACCGTGCGGGCGTTGTTTTCTGCCATCTCCGTGAGTTTCAGTTTCTCACCCTTCTTCGGAGTAAAGATGGTGACCTTGCTTCCTCTGATCTCGGAAAGCCAGCCGGAGATCAATTCCGCGTCTTCGATCTCCTTTGAAATGTAAATCTCTCTGGGAATGTGCGGAGTTCCTGAGTAGTACTGCTTTATAAAACTCTCCAGGATCTTTTCCCTTGTCTCGTTTTCCACTCCCGTAAGATAGAAGTGTTCCCTTCCGGTAAGTTTTCCGTTTCTTATAAAGAAGCAGGAGGCAACAGCCGTGTCATCCTTGTTGACAACAGCTACGATGTCTCTGTCATTGTCATCGCATTCATCCGCTTTCTGAGCCTGATCCAGTCTTTTGACGCTGTTGATCAGATCTCTCATTTCCGCCGCTCTTTCAAATTCCAGGTTTTCCGAATACATAAGCATACGATTGCTGAGCGCGTCCGTAACTGCTTCATGATGCCCTCTCAAAAACGAAAGACATCTTTCCACACCTTTCTTGTATTCTTCCCTTTTAACGTCTCCCATGCATGGTGCGGGGCACTGTCCCATGGAATGGTAGAGACAGGGTCTCTCACAGACTTTTTCGCCTTCCTCTATTCTTTTGGAGCAGTTTCTGATCCCGCAGGTTTTCCGTAAAAGATCTATGGTTCTGTGAACGGAATCTGCGGAAGTGTATGGTCCGAAGTACTCCGCATTGTCCTTCTTTCTTTCCCTTGCCATGAAGATCCTCGGAAAATCTTCGCCCGTTGTCACCTTGATGTAAGGATAATGCTTGTCATCCTTGAGCATGGTGTTGTATTTAGGCCGATGTTCTTTGATCAGGTTGCATTCCAAAACGAGTGCCTCCATCTCCGAATCGACAACAATGTATTCGAACCAGGCAATGCAGGAAACCATCTTTCTAACCTTTGCCGTGTGATTCTTGTTGCTTTGGAAGTATTGACGCACTCGATTTTTGAGCACAACCGCCTTACCGACGTAAATGATCTCATCATCGGCGTTGTGCATTATATAAACTCCCGGCTTAGCCGGGAGTTTTTTAAGTTCTTCCTGAATATTAAATTCCATTTTCACCGATTCCAACGATCAGACTGAAGCGGGGGTGTCGGTTGTTTCTGTCTTCTCGTCCTTGGTTTCTTCGGGCACTATGCCCTTCATTTCATTATAGATAGCCATGAATTCCTTACCTGTGATGCTCTCTCTTTCGATCAAAACACCCGCAATGCGGTCAAGAATATCACGATTCTCATTGATCAGCTGCTTAGCCTTATTGTAGCACTCGGTAATGATCGAACGAACTTCTTTGTCGATCTCGGTTTCTGTTTCATCGGAACATTGAGAAACGGCCCTTCCGTCAAGGTACTGGTTTTCAACGCTCTCAAGCATTACAAGTCCGAATTTGTCGCTCATTCCGTATCTGGTGACCATTGCTCTCGCAATTCCGGTTGCCTGCTCGATGTCGTTTGCAGCGCCTGTGGTAACGGAACCGAATACGATCTCTTCAGCCGCACGTCCTGCACAGAAGGTGGTGATCCTTGCGATCAGCTCCTCCTTCTTCATAAGATACTTTTCTTCTTCCGGTGCCTGAAGAACGTATCCCAAAGCTCCCTTTGTTCTGGGAACGATGGTGATCTTCTGAACAGGCTCCGAGTTTTTCTGCAATGCGCTGACAAGAGCATGACCGGTCTCATGGAAGGAAACGATGTTCTTCTCTTCCTTGCTTAAGATCCTGTCCTTCTTTTCCTTACCTGCGATAACAACTTCAACGGATTCAAAAAGATCCGCCTGTGTAACAAAGTTTCTGCCCTTCTTTACAGCAAGGATGGCAGCTTCGTTTATCATGTTTGCCAGATCAGAACCAACCGCACCGCTTGTTGCAAGAGCAATTGCTTCAAGATCCACATCATCACCCATGTTAACATTCTTGGCATGTACTTTAAGTACTTCCACTCTGCCCTTGAGGTCAGGTCTGTCAACAATGATCCTTCTGTCAAAACGTCCGGGACGAAGGAGGGCCTTATCAAGAACCTCGGGACGGTTGGTGGCTGCAAGGATAACGATACCCTTGGATGTATCAAAGCCGTCCATTTCAGAAAGGAGCTGATTGAGTGTCTGCTCTCTTTCATCATTTCCGCCGCCGTATCTGGAATCTCTGGATTTACCTATGGCATCAACCTCATCAATGAAGATGATACAGGGCGCCATGCTCTGTGCCTGTTTGAAAAGGTCTCTCACTCTGGACGCTCCGACACCGACATACATTTCAACGAAATCGGAACCGGAAAGTGAGAAGAAAGGAACCTTTGCTTCTCCCGCTACAGCCTTTGCAAGAAGAGTTTTACCTGTTCCGGGAGGTCCAACGAGAAGGGCTCCCTTAGGAAGCTTTGCGCCGATAGAAGTGTATTTGCCGGGATCATGAAGGAAATCAACCAATTCGGTCAAGCTTTCCTTTGCTTCTTCCTGACCTGCCACATCTTTAAATGTGACGCCCGTTTCTCTTTCAACATAGACCTTGGCATTGCTTCTTCCGACGTTCATCAAGCCGCCGGAGCTCTTTGAAACCATACGGTACATAAAGAGCATGAACACCAGTATAAGGCCGAACATGATCACAAAATCCAGGATCGTTGCGATCAATTCACCTTTTCCGTCATCTATTTTTCTCGAGTAAGACACTCCGGCCGTTTCAAGACGTTCCTGCAATGCATTTCCGTCTTCAAGGATACCGGTGTATCTTGTCTCTGTGTATTTTTCATACTTCTGTTCCTTGGGAACGATCACCAGTTTTTGGGTTGACGACTGGATCTCTACGGATTCCACCTCGTCTTTATTCAGCATTTCAATGAATTCATCGTAAGTGATCTCTTTGTTTATGCTGGCATCAAAGTCCTTACTGATCATTCTTCCCCAGATGATAATAAACAAAGCTGCTACGATGCAAATGAATATGCCTGCTTTTGTTTGTTTATTATTGTTGTTTTTGTTCTTGTTTTGATTATTGGGGTTTTCTTTTAAGTTATTGTCCATCTGTCCTCCGGCGGTTTGAGCCGCGCCTCATTTCCTCAATGTGTACGATTTTATCATTGTACACTTTTTATGTCAATTTTTTGTGTATAGCCCCTAAAGAAAGAATAAACTTTTATTCAGCCTTGTAATCGGCTCTTATAAAGCTTTCGGCATCAATTGATGCTTGGTAGTAACGATCGGCCCTGTCTTTCTGCCCCTTTGCCTCAAAGATCCGTCCCAAAACGAAATCCAGCTCGGCAGGCCTTACCTCAAAGCCGTCAAACTCATCCGCAAAGCGTTCAACCTCATCAAAGTATCCCGTTTCAAGCCACGTTCTCGCAACAACACACATCGCTTCAAGAGACTCGAAAGTGTCACTGCCGTTGATCCTGTTCTTAAAGAAAGGCTCCGCAATTTCAAAGTCTTCCTTTTTACCGTTAAAGAAAAGCTCCTTTGCATACATGGACCAGAGCCTGTCCGACATGTCTCCTTTTTCTCTCAACACTCTTTGAAAAGCTTCAAAATCGCGCCCCGAATGGTTTTCCTCAGGGCAATGAAGAATCTCGACATCCGAATCAAAGACAACCGGATCTGTTCTTACGGTCTCATGGATCGGATCTATCCATGTGAAAGTTCTTAATCTTTTAAAGAGCTTAGGTCTTCTCTCCCTGAGATCGTTGTAAGCCATGTTGATGTCCTTCGGGTTAACGTAAACCATGGTTACTATCTCCACCTCGGGTATCATGCACTGCTTGAGCACCGTAAATCTTTTGATATTCCCCATGTCCAGGACTTCATCCGCATCCGCAGAGTAAATGTAATCGCCGGTTGCTTTTGAAAACACAAAGTTTCGGGCCGCAGAAAAGTCATTGATCCATTCAAAATCATAGATCTTATCCGTGTAACGGGCTGCGATCTCTTTTGTTCTGTCCGTGGAACCCGTATCCGCGATGATGATCTCATCCGCAATACTTTTAAGACTGTCCAGGCATCTTGCAAGTGTCTTTTCTTCATTTTTTACGATCATGCAAACGCTGATTGTCATTTTTCTCTCTTTGTCCCTTCATCCTTCGATGATCTTTTTCATGGCTCTCAATGCTTTTCCTCTGTGGCTCACCGCATTCTTTTCATCGGGAGTCATCTCGGCCGCATTCTTGTTAAACTCAGGAACAAAGAAGATGGGATCGTATCCGAATCCACCGTCACCCTTTTGTTCATGAGCTATTCTGCCCTCGAAATACTCGGTAATGACCTCTTCCCTTCCATCGGGCCAGACAGCCGCTACGGCACAGGCATATCTTGCCGTTCTCTTATCTTCCGGAACATCCTTGAGCTTATCCAGAATGTAATTGTTCTTGTAATCATAATCCGTGTCATGTCCTAAGAAGCGCGCGGAGTATATGCCCGGCTGCTTGTCCATGGCATCGATCTCAAGCCCCGAATCATCGGCCAGTGTGAGACATCCGGAAGCCTGTGCAATGGCTCTTGCCTTGATCAGTGCGTTTTCGGCAAAAGTGGTTCCATTCTCTTCTATATCAATGTCAAAACCCGCTTCCTTCATTGAAACCACCTCGTATCCGGTGTTACACATGATCTCACGGATTTCACGCATCTTATCCTTGTTCCCTGTTGCAAAGATCAGTCTTGTCATTTTGTTTCCCCTTATAAATAATGTGCTATTCATAATATCTCGCACCCTGTCCCAAAAGTCAACCTTGACTTTTAACTCTTTTGCATATAGAATCGCAAATATGGAAAAATTTGAATTTATTTGCCCCTGCCATTTCGGTATGGAGGCCGTATTAAAAAAAGAAATATTGGATCTGGGTTACGAGATCGTGTCCGTTGAAGACGGTAAGATCACTTTTTCGGGTGACGTTACCGCTTTTGCCCGTGCAAACATCTTCCTTCGTACCGCTGAAAGAGTTCTGTGGAAAGTGGGAAGCTTTAAAGCCGAAACCTTTGAAGACCTGTTTCAGGGCACAAAGGCCATAGCCTGGGAAGAGATCCTGCCCAAGGACGCAAAATTCTGGGTTACAAAAGCCAACTCCGTAAAAAGCAAGCTCTTCTCTCCCTCCGACATCCAGTCTATCATGAAAAAAGCAATGGTTGAGCGCATGAAGCAGCATTACGGTCTGTCTCGTTTCGAAGAAACAGGCGCCGCTTACCCTCTTCGTGTTTCCATAATGAAGGACATCGTGACGGTCGGTATCGACACCTCCGGTGAATCACTTCATAAGAGAGGCTATCGTAAAATGATCGTAAAGGCTCCCATAGAGGAAACTCTTGCCGCTGCTCTCATCATGCTGACTCCCTGGAACAAGGACAGAGTTCTGGTGGATCCTTTCTGCGGGAGCGGAACCATCCCCATTGAAGCTGCCATGATCGGAGCAAACATCGCTCCCGGAATGAACAGAGAGTTTCAGGCTGAGGACTGGACCAATATCATTCCCAAGAAATGCTGGTACGCCGCTGTTGAAGAAGCAAATTCCAAGATCCTTACGGATGTCGAAATGAACATCCAGGGCTATGACATAGACAACGAAGCCATCAAAGCCGCACGTCAAAACGCCATCGATGCGGGAGTTGACAAATACATCCACTTCCAGACCCGTGATGTGCGTGAGCTTAACAATCCCAAAAAGTACGGTTTCATCATCACAAACCCGCCCTACGGCGAGCGTTTGGAAGAAAAAAAAGACATGCCCCCGCTGTATGAAGCCATAGGGCAGGCATATGCACGGCTGGACAGCTGGTCCATGTTCATGATCACAAGCTTTGAGGATGCGGTTAAATACATCGGAAAGCAGCCTGACAAAAACAGAAAACTCTATAACGGAATGCTTAAAACCTACTTCTATTCTTTCATGGGGCCGAAACCTCCGAAAAAGCCCAGAAACGAACAATAAAAATTAACCCGACATCAAAGTGTCGGGTTGTTTTTTATTATGCTTCCATATGCTTTCCGAAGAAGTCTATGAAATCCTTGTAAACCGTTTCTTTGTCCGTCTCATTCAAGAGTTCGTGACGATCTCCCGGATAAAGCTTCATGCTTACGTTGGTGAACCCCAATTCATCGTACTTTTCAAAGAGAGCTCTAATACCGACGCCGAAATCTCCGACAGGATCGTCTTCTCCGCTGGCAATTAAGATGGGAAGATCATGTCTGGTCTTTTCCATTCCCCACTTTGCATTTCCGGTGATCGTAACAAGATCACGATAGAAGGATGCACTGCAGATGAATCCGCAAGCGGGATCCGCTCTGTAGGCATCAACGATCTTTTCGTCCTTGGTGAGCCAATCACTCTTGGTCCTCTTGCAGTCACGCAGATAAACCTTTGTTTCAAACATCAGCTTATTCAAAAAAGGAGATTTGTGCCTTGGTCCGCAGAATGTCGAAACAAGGTTTCCCATAAAGATGCCGCCTCTGCACATGGAATCGGGCTGGAAGCCTGTACCGCAGAAAAGAGCGCAATCCATTTGATCGAACTGCTGGATGACATTTCTTCCTATCAAAGAACCCATGCTGTGTCCGAAAAGAGCACACTTTTTGCTCCTTTTGTTCCCGTAAACGTACTTCATTGCCTCAACCGCATCGGTAACAACCAGTCTTGCTCCTTCCTTCTTGGCAAAGAAGCCCCAATCCTTTGGATCGAGATCTTTCCCGTGACCTCTGTGGTTGTAGATGTAGGCATCAAAGCCTGCCTCATTCAAAACACGTATAAAATCCAAGTATCTTTCATAGTGCTCTGCCATTCCGTGGAGAAGAAGCACGCTACCTCTTACCGAAGCAGAGTCGGTCTCATACACAAAAAGCTTGATCTTGTAATCTTCAGCCCCAATGATCTCTACAGTTTTTTGTCCCATAATTATCCTCCGATAATGTAATTATGAATTGTTGGCGAGTCACCCCATAACCCACGGAACTTTTCACTGCTTATAGTTTAACATAAAAAAAAGAACAGTCAATGCTGTTCCGTTTTTTATGCCTCTATTGTGTGCCTGATCGACTCCTGAGTAACAGGCTTAACGAGATAATCGTTAACGTGAAATTTCCATGCATCTATAGCATAATCAACTCCGTCCGACATAAGATTTATGCGGATGTTTTTATTTCTGTTTCTCAATTTTTCCGCAAGTGCAAACCCGGATGTGGATTTCATTTCAACGTCCGCAAAACAAACATCAACCTGCTTGGTGGAAGCATAGTCCATTGCGCGAACGGGATTGTCAAATCCTATGACATCATCCTCCGGGAAGACTGCAGCCACACAGCTGATAAGATTTTTAAGTTCTTTTTTATTGTTCTGTACCAGCATTATGACCAAAGTGTATCACCCTCTTTACTGTAAATAAATTCCAATGCAATTAGTCTGCCCCCCGCCTATTAACAAAGGAATTATAACTTTGCCAGTACAACAAAAGTACATCATCTTATCGGTATTTTTAAATATAAACGGCGTATAAAATGTATACTTTTTATGAACAAGATCGTTAAATTTATTTCTATCCCCTTGAATATAGCGAAAGAATTTAAAAAACAAACAACAGGGCACCTTTCAGCGCCCTGGATAATTCTGTAAACAGTATCAACTACCTGTGAGCTTTTTCCATTAGATCTGCATTTGTCATTTCGGCCCAACTGTACTGAGCCATGTACTCGCCTCTGTAGGAATTGATGGCAATGGCATCTCCTTTGTAAAAATCGTAAACATCACATTTGATCTTGGAAGTGTCCGCAGCAATGTGATTCCATGTCTTTACGATTATATTTCCGATTCCAAGTTCCTTGAGAGTTTTTTTCATACTTGAGATTATCGTATGAGCCTGATTGAGCGTTGTCTTGTCGCTGGGTCTGTCTTCCCACAGGATGCTGACTATCTCACCCGTTGTAATGGCAGCACCGTTCCTGTCGATCAGATAGGCAAAAAGTTCCTTTGCCTTTTCCCTCTGGAAAGAGACCTGATGGTTGTCGACAAAAAGCTCAAAATTACCGAAAGTCTGAACGCGAATATCCTTAGGAAGTTCATTTTCGGAATTTCTCCAATCAATGTTTAATGCATCCAAAGTCTCAATAATGTGCTTTGCTTCAACCGGTTTGAGAAGATAGCCGACAGCGTGCATTCTGAACGCATCATAGGCATATTCACTGTAAGCGGTACAAAAAATAATCTTCGTCTCGTGATGAATGTCCTTGAGTTTCTTTGCCAACTCAATTCCGGTCATCCCACGAAGATTAATGTCAAGAAAAGCATAATCTAACTTTTCATCATGAGCCGCAAGATCGTTGGCATAGTCAATTGCTTCATTTCCTCCTTCAAAACCGACAATTTCGTCGTTTTCAAAGACCTTACGCAATTCAACTTTCATGTCATCGAGAATCAAGCGCTCGTCATCAACCGCCAAGATGTTCATATTCCACTCCTTAACCCAAACATTGAAGGAATTATAGCATTAAAAAATGCTTGATACAACTGATTTTAGAATAATTTTATGAAAAAGTGCGATAATTGTTACCGTTGACTCAAATGTCCGATTTCTATCCTTGTATCAAATGATTTTTTGTAGTATTATTTGAATACTTCAAAAGAAAAAAAAGGAGTTTTTATGTCAAGTCAATGCGATATGTGCGCTAATTATGCATACGATGAAGAATTCGAAGAATACTACTGTGTCATCGACCTGGATGAGGATGAGTACTACCGTTACATCTCGGATCACAGTGCTTCATGCCCTTACTTTAAGAACGGGGATGAATACGCAGTCGTAAAACATCAGATGTGATTGTCGGATCCGATCACAAAAATTCCTCAAATACGGAATTACTTACATCCAAACCATAATCAGTGAGCCTGACGGTATCATCCTCTTCGGTGATGACTCCCGCCGGCTTTAATTTTTTCAGAACATTTCCGTAGATATCATCAAAGCCGGTCTCAAAACGCTTTTCAAATTCCTTTTTGGAAACTCCGCGGACCATTCTGAGTCCCAGGATCATAAATTCCGCCATAAGTGCGGCCTTATCCAGCCTCTCTTCTATCACATGTTTCGAAGGATCATTAAAATACTCTTTCAGATCGCGTACATTTGAATATCTGACATTGTTAACCAGAGACGACGCTCCGAGCCCCAGTCCGAAGTACTCTTTTCCTGTCCAGTAGGACGAATTGTGTTTACTCTGAAACCCCGGTTTCGCGTAATTTGAGATCTCATACCTCTCGTAGCCTGCTCTTTTCAGCATTTCTTTGGTCAGGGCATACATTTTCCGGTCCGTTTCTTCATCCGGAAGATCTCCTCTTTTCGATCCGCCCTCTCCGTAATCTTTAAAGAACGGAGTTCCCGGTTCAATTATCAGGCTGTATGACGAAATGTGTTTCGGTTCCAGCCCTATGATCTTTTCCAGATCTCTCTCATAATCCTTGATACTCTGCCCGGGAAGTGCAGAGATCACATCCAGCGAAAAATTGTCAAAGCCCGATTCTTTGATCGCTTCCACACACTCCACAGCTTCTTTGAAGTTGTGGATCCTGCCCAAAAGTCTGAGTTTTTCATCATCGGTCGACTGAACTCCGACAGAAAGCCGGTTAATGCCAAGCGCCTTGTATCCCTTGAGTTTTTGAGGAGTCACCGTTCCGGGATTGACTTCAAATGTAAACTCTTCAGAATTTCTCAGGTCAAAGCAACCCTTAAGTTCTCCTACGATCTCCTCCACAAACTCCGGTTCAAGAATCGAAGGGGTTCCGCCGCCGAAATAGATCGTATCCGCCACGTATTCCGATGCGATCTCTTTATAGGATCGTATCTCATTTTTCAGCGCAGAAACGTACTCCCGGATACACTTGCTGTCTCCGGGAGCCGATAAGAAATCACAATATCTGCATTTTTGCCTGCAAAAGGGGATGTGAACGTAAATCCCGCAATGTCTCTTTTCCATAACCTTCAGATCAATCGTCGTCGTCAAGTTTAAGAACCGCCATGAAAGCTTTCTGGGGAACTTCAACGTTACCCACCTGTCTCATACGTTTCTTACCTTCCTTTTGTTTCTCGAGAAGTTTCTTCTTACGTGAAATGTCACCGCCGTAACACTTTGCAAGTACATCCTTTCTCATTGCGGACACGGTTTCACGGGCAATGATCTTGCCTCCCACCGCTGCCTGGATCGGAACCTCGAACATGTGTCTCGGTATCTCTTCCTTAAGCTTCTCGCACATTTTTCTTCCGCGTTCGTAAGCACCGTCAGCATGGACAATGAATGAAAGTGCATCCACTTCCTCATGGTTGATCAAAATGTCCAGTTTGCAGAGCTTTGAAGGCACGTAGCCCTTCATTTCGTAGTCCAGCGATGCATATCCTCTGGATCTTGATTTCAGAGCATCAAAGAAATCGTAGATGATCTCGTTTAAAGGCAGTTCGTACTTGAGAAGGGCTCTGGTCTGTTCCATGTAATCAATGCCCAGATAGATTCCTCTTCTCTCCTGACACAGCTTCATGATCGCTCCCACAAACTCCGTGGTTACCATGATTTCCGCTGTGACCATGGGTTCTTCCATATGTTCGATCTCGGAAGGATCGGGCATATTGGTAGGGTTCGTTAAATCTATGCATTCGCCGTTTGTTTTATAGATCTTATAGATTACGCTGGGCGCGGTGGTTACCAGATCCAGCATGTACTCTCTTTCCAGTCTTTCCTGAATGATCTCCAGATGAAGGAGTCCCAAAAATCCGCACCTGAAACCGAAGCCCAAGGCAACCGAAGTTTCAGGTTCGAATTGAAGAGATGCGTCATTCAGCTGCAATTTTTCCAATGCATCACGAAGGTCGGTGTAATGAGCTCCGTCTGCGGGATAGAGTCCGCAGTAAACCATGGGATTGACCTTTTTGTATCCGGGTAAAGCCGCATCACACGGATTGTCAGCTTCGGTTACAGTGTCGCCCACTCTTGTATCCTTTACATTTTTAAGGGATGCGGTGATGTAGCCTACACAGCCCGCGTAGAGCTCTTCTCCGGGAACGAATCGGCCGGGGCCGAAAGTTCCGACTTCCACAACTTCAGCTTCCGCACCTGTTGCCATCATCCTGATCTTCGTACCTTTCTTGACGCTTCCGTCAAAGATGCGGCAGAAAATGATGACTCCTCTGTAGGAATCGTAAAGCGAGTCAAAGATCAACGCCTTAAGCGGAGCCTCCGCATCTCCCTTGGGAGCGGGTACTTTTTTTACAATAGCTTCCAGCACGTCTTCAATGTTCAATCCGTTTTTGGCGGAGATCAAAGGGGCGTCCTGAGCTTCTATGCCTATTACATCTTCTATCTCATTGATGACTCTTTCGGGCTCTGCCGAAGGAAGGTCGATCTTGTTAATAACCGGGAAGATCTCCAGGTTGTGATCCAGAGCCAGATAAACATTAGCCAGCGTCTGGGCTTCTATGCCCTGGGCTGCGTCCACCACAAGGATTGCTCCTTCGCAAGCCGCAAGACTTCTTGAAACTTCGTAGTTAAAATCCACATGGCCGGGGGTGTCGATCAGATTGAAGATGTACTCTTCCCCATCCTTTGCCTTGTAGACTGTTCTGACGGTCTGAGCCTTGATCGTGATTCCTCTCTCTCGCTCCAGATCCATGTTGTCCAGAACCTGCTCCTGCATCTCACGAGCGGTCAGAAGCCCTGTCTTTTCAATGATCCTGTCTGCCAGGGTGCTCTTACCGTGATCGATGTGAGCAATTATACAAAAGTTTCGAAATTTAGATTGGTTGATACGTTGCATATTTTCTTTTCCTTTAACACTCTATTATCAGCTTGACCGTCT
Source organism: Lachnospiraceae bacterium (assembly GCA_024691875.1). GTDB lineage: Bacteria > Bacillota > Clostridia > Lachnospirales > Lachnospiraceae > RGIG3528. The sequence continues at coordinate 33,694 of JAILNG010000119.1, forward strand.
TTATCTCATACGGAAGCATCGAAATGTGTATGCCTTTTTTGTCGGTCTTTAATCTTCCCGTTGTGTACTCAAGCATATCGCATTCGAAAGCGGCAGCCACCTTGAAAGGTGTGGTAAGGCACTGCTCCGCTCTGGATCCCCAACATTCATACAGTCTCAACATTACGGAAACGTTGTTCCTGCTTTCTCCGGTGTCGTGATTTTCTACTCTCACCACCGTCTTTTCTTTGCATTCCGGCAGCTTAACAACCTCCAGTATCACATTTTCGGACAATCCGCCGAAGAATGATCTTATGGGTCTCTCGGCATTTCCTCCGCAAAGCGTGTAAACCGGATAGTTCAGGAAGTAGCTCTCTTTAACGACTCCGCCTGTTCTGAAATCACCCTTGTGGGGAAAGATCGAATAGGTGAATTCATGGTGCTCCTTGTCGGCGTTGGGATTGGGGAAAATGCCGGACTTAAGGAGAGTAAGCGCAAGGGTGGACTCGTGAGCCGAGTAACCGTACTTGCAATCATTCATAAGTGCGACACCATAGCCGTTTTCGGAAACATCCGCCCATTTATGGGCACAGACTTCAAATTTAGCCTGCTCCCAGGATGTGTTTTCGTGAGTGGCTCTCTCCACATTACCGTATTGGATGTCGTAGGTCGCCTTGTTGGTGACCACATCAAACGGGAAAAACGCCTTTAAAAGGATCTGTGACTCGTTCCAGTCAACTTCCGTTTTAAAATCGATCCTTCCCGAATCATTGTAAAATATAATGTATTGTCTGATGAACGATCTGTTGAATCTTTTTTCTGTTTTAATGCATGTACGAACAGGTCCGTCTTCTATGATCTTAGCGGAAACAAGATCATGAACGTTCCACTTTTTCTCTGTATAAAACGCATCGATGTTCCACGCATCGTATTCCTTGGGAATGTCCTCAAAGCATATGAGTTCGTTACCGATACCGCCTTCTTTAAACACTTCTCTTTCGTTCTCTTTGTCATAAAGGGAAGTGATCTCCATGAATTCATTGAATTCCACGGTATAAAGAGGTGTTTCGTAGATGCATTGCTTCTTATCTTCCGTAAGAAGATTGATCTCCTTAAAACTGCTTTTCCCTTCGTCCGGACGGGTCGTAAAGCTTCTGTAGCCCTTTGAAGGCAGTCCTTTGGCTTTCCATACCGTCTTTCCGTCTTCGGTGTACTGCTGCTGTACGGCTTCTCCGGTAACCGCATCAAAAACAGCAATCCTTCCTTCGGTGACAACAGTCTCGTTTCTCTCAAAAGAGGTGTTGTTAAAGATCGTAAGCATGTCGCAATTATCAACATTACTGCCGGGATCGTCGGAGGCTCTGACGATCTTTGAAAGCGCATTTCCGATAAGTTCTTCCTCTATTCCCCAGGCTTCTTTGTACTGAGCAAGGGAATCGATGTAAACATCCTCAATGGAGGATCCCGGAAGAATATCGTGAAATTGATTTAAAAGAATGATCTTCCAGCTCTTCTTTAATTCCTCAAAGGGATAAGCATCAGTTAATCCCATCAGAAAAGCCAAAGTTGAAAAAGTCTCCGCGTCCTGATTTCTGATCTCGCATTTACGGTTGAATTTCTTGTTTCTTGCCATCGAAGTGTAAGTACCGCGATGGAATTCCAGATAGAGTTCCCCGTTCCATTTGGGAATTTTCTTGCCTTTAAGGCGCTTTTCCAGGCCTTCAAAAAATTCGAGAGCGTGAGAATGTCTTACGGAAGGACAGCCGGGAAGCTTGTAAGACAGTCTTCTTCCTTCTTCAAGCATCTGAACGGTCGCTCCGCCTCCGCCGTCTCCGAAGCCGAAACAGCTCAAAACATTGTCGTTAATATCTTTATTCTGGTACCTTTGCCAGCATCCCATGACCTGATTCGCATTGAGTCTTCCGTTGTAAGTGGTTTCGGAGGTTTTCTTGCGGTTCAGTTCGGGATAGGTGATGAAATCCTTGGTTGTAATAAAATAAGTGAGGATCTCTGTTCCGTCAATACCTTTCCACATAAAAGTATCATTGGGGATCTGATTGTATTCGTTCCAGCCGATCTTTGTGGTCATAAAATAATCGATGCGGCTCTTTTTAAGGATCTGGGGCATTGCAGCACTGTATCCGAAAACATCCGGAAGCCACAATACTCTGTTTTCCGTAATACCGAATTCATCCTTAAAGAAGCTTTTTCCGTAAAGGATCTGCCTGATGAGGGATTCTCCGGAAGCAAGATTACAATCGGCTTCAAGCCACATTGCACCTTCTGTTTCCCATCTTCCTTCGTTGATCCTTTCCTTGATCCTTTCGTATGTCTCAGGACTCTCTTCCTTAACGAATTCGTAAAGCTGAGGCTGACTGGACATAAACTTGTATTCGGGATACAGGGCCATTTCGTAAAGCACTGTCGAGAAGCTTCTTAAAGCCTTCTCTCTTGTCTGCCTCAAAGGCCATTTCCATGCAACATCTATGTGCGTGTGACCCACGGCAGAAACAATGACGGAAGAAATGGGATCTCTTTCGATCTTACTGTATTTTTCAGAATAGATGTATTTTTTAATGTAATCGTCGCAGGCTCTGACCGATCTGTGGAAGGTTGCGGAACCTCTGTCTCTGAGATCCAAAACAGAGGCGGCATCATTCAACACATCAAGATACTCCCTTTGAAGCTTATCCGTGTCGCGTAACAAACATGCTATCTCGTAGGGCACCTTAAAATCGTAGTACAGTTCCTCCACATCCTCTTCCACAATGGCAGTGGAAAGGATCAGGAAATCACTTGCGGCTTCTCCGTTAGAGTAGGCATATAGTCCGTATTCATACACTTCTCCGGGTATGGCATCGGAGCATAGTATCACTTCATTATGATTCATGTCGTGCCCGCAGATCAGTTTGCCGTTTATATAAACCAAAAACTGCGGATTGTCTGTGTTCCAAATGTCTGTAGCCCCTGTGCTGAGAGAGACGGTAACCTTTTTACCCGCGTACTCGGCAGGTATCTCGATCTTGGCCTTAAATGCGGCGTGAGTCTCATGACCACCCCATGTGTCGCTTCTTCCGAATTCGGTCCATTCACCCTTTTCATCAAAGCAGTTTTCCCTCTCCCCGTACCCGATATCACGTTTCATCACGTGTTCTATCGGCCGCCTGCAACTTCTCCTCTCGGAATCCAGGATGTTTAATATTCCCTTTAAACGGTCCTTGTAGTAATCCATTATGACAGCTTTCCTTTCGCGTCCGCTTTCATCCGAATCTTATTTTCGTACATTCTTTGATCCGCCGTACGATAAGCGGAACGAACATTCTTTTTATTGTCAAGCCTTGTGCAGACACCCCTGGCCGCACTCAGCTTGTATTCTCTCTTTTTCTTGTTTGTTTCCAGAATCTTTGTGTCAAGCACTTCAAGAAGCTGATCAAGATTCAGGACATCCGCATGGCGGATGATGACAACAAATTCGTCACCGCCGGTTCTTCCGACGGTAGCAACACTGTCAAACACGCTTTTTAAGATATTGGCAAAATCTTTAAGCAGTTTATCACCTGCGGCGTGACCGTGTTTGTCGTTTACTTCTTTCAAATTGTTCAGGTCAAAGGCAATAACAGCGTAATCACTGTCCTCCGCATCGATCTCATCAAATACAAGCTCGCACTGACGTCTGTTTGCAAGTCCGGTAAGGAAATCACTGTTTGCCATCTGCTCATAAACCGCCACTTCACCGGCCTGTCGAACAGTTTTTGACATTTCTTCCGCAAAGTCCATAACCATGGAGATCACGAGTATCCCCGCGCCTGTATAGGAAATCCCGTCAAAGTTCCCTTTTACATTTTTTGAATAAGTGAGCACCGTAAAGTAGATAATGTCCGCCACTCCACACAAGCTGAGGGCAAGGATACCGATGTAAAAGGCCATGTCCTTTTTTTCTTTTTTGATAACGCTGTTCACGAAATTCGCAAACATGTAAGTGATCATCACAAGTATCGTCGCATGATGCAATGTGAGCAGCTGCGTCAAATGAACGAAGTTGAACGCATGAAGCAAAAAAGTCAGAATGATCAGGAAAATGTCCCAGCCAAAGATTGAACGATAGATCAGCCTTCCGGTGTTTGAAACCTTATCCTTGATCTTTGCCCAGAAGTAGGCAAAGATAAAAACAGGCGCAAGATACAGCGAACCGTATTCCGATACCGTCTTCATTTTGTAATTATTGTTAATGAGCAAAACTATATCATGATCGCAGAACGCCCAAAGTCCGATAAAAAAGCTGAATAAACCGATGTAAAGCATCTGTCTGAAAGCCTTGTTTCCCGTAACATAAACTACGGAAATTCCGATCATGCTGATTCCGACTATCATGTCGGTCAATGCCATGGCTGCGGGGAAAACGTTCTTTCTGATGAGATAAAGTCCGGCTTCGCCCTGTTCCATGATGATCATGGGGATCAACGTACCGATACCGTTGTTCTCTCCGGCTTTATAGACTATTTTGATCTCTTTTCCTTCATAATCTGTGGGGAGATTGACTATATGCATGCCATATCCGACTATTTTTCCGTTCTCATAGTCTTTTTTGCCGGTAACGTAGATGAGCACATTATCCACATAGATGTCCATCTCCGCCAGGTAATTATTGATCAGTATCGACGCACAGGGGATCTTGCAGTCAGGCAAAGTGTTTGTGAGCGTAAGAATGTCTCCCTTAAGGATGTTGGCGGCCTTGTATTCACTCAAATTTACATTGTTCAGTACTTCGCCTTTAAGATCAACTGTCCAGTTTTCTGAAACTTCCCTTTGTACGGGTGGCTTTACATTTCCGATCAGACCGACGTAAAAAAAGCCGTAAGCCGTGATCATAACAAAAGCCATTGCAATTGTAAGTCTAAGTGCTTTCATATGCTCTCCGCTTCTTCCCCTGAAACAGTAACAAAGTATAGATTTCCACCATACATACAGAATTCATTTTACTATTTTTTGAGAGATTATACAATCGAAAATAAAAAATTTCGAACAAAAAAGAGGCAGCCTGAACCGCCTCTTTTATCTACAAGCCCTGCTTGTTTAAATTTGCAATTGTGGAGATAATGTGCTCATGAGCAAGCTTTTCAGCCAGTTCTCCGTTTCTGCTCTTAATGGCTTCCAGGATCGCCGCATGTTCCTCATTGGATTTTTTGGCTCTCTCCTCTCTTCCGAGCGAGATCTTTCTGATCCTTTCCACATAATGATGGTAAGTTGAAAGCTGATGCTCCAGGATCTTGCTTCCGGAAGCCTTGTAAATGGTCTCATGAAACTGACTGTCCAGTTCCACGATGGTTTCGTAATGCTTTTTCCCGATATGGAAGTTGGATATGTAAACATTTTCTTCCAACGCCTCTATCTCTTCATCCGTAATCCTTTCGCAGGCCCACCTTGCAGCAAGTCCTTCAAGATAGGAACGGATAACGTAGATGTCATGGATGTCCTTTTGAGAAATACCATGCACGTAGGCGCCCTTATTGGGAATAATGTTAACGAGCCCCTCCAGTTCGAGCTGCCTTAAAGCCTCTCTTACCGGCGTTCTGCTTACACCGAGTTCATTTCCGATGGAAACTTCCTTAAGTTCCTCATTCTCGGCATATTTTCCCGAAAGAATGTCCTCTCTGATACGATTAAAGACCCTGCCTCTGAGAGAATATTTGTCGGTGACCTCCTTGGAGACCTCTTCCGCCTCATTCTTGCCCGTTAAATCGTTCTTTGTTTCACTCATTTCATCACCTTTTAAGTTTTTCAATGGTTTCCATTATATAATCGGCGAATTCTTCTCCCGTAACTCCTGTGTCACGTCCTGTGATCACAAGTTTTTTCTCTGTAACCGTACAGATATCAAGAGCCTTGTAAAGAAGGTCCACTTCCGTCTTACGACCGATGTGCGCAAGAAGCATGGCAGCAGCACGGATGACGCTGCAGGGATCTGCGTACTTTTCTCTTCCTTCGTTCACCATTCTCGGAGCTGAACCGTGAATAGCTTCGAACATAGCATATTTCTTACCGATATTTGCGGAACCTGCGGTTCCTACGCCACCCTGGAACTCGGCAGCTTCATCGGTGATAATGTCACCGTAAAGGTTGGGCAGAACAACGACCTGGAAATCACGACGTCTGTTTTCATCAATGAGCTTGGCTGTCATGATGTCGATGTACCAGTCATCAGCTGTGATGTCGGGATACTCCTTTGCGATCTCTCTGAAAGTATCAAGGAACTTACCGTCGGTCGTCTTAATGATGTTTGCCTTTGTAACCGCTGTAACTCTTGTCTTTCCGTTCGCCTTGGCAAATTCAAAGGCAGCGCGGATGATCCTTTCGCAGCCCTGAGAAGTAACAACAGTAAAATCAACGCCCAGATCTTCCGTTACATGAACACCCTTGCTGCCTACCGCGTAAGCGCCTTCGGTGTTCTCTCTGTAGAAGGTCCAGTCAATACCCTGCTCGGGGATCCTTACGGGACGTACATTTGCAAAAAGGTCGAGAGCCTTTCTCATGGCAACGTTTGCACTTTCAACATTGGGCCAGGGATCTCCCTTTCTGGGTGTAGTTGTGGGTCCCTTTAAAATAACATCGCACTTTTTAAGTTCTTCAAGCACGTCTGCGGGAATTGCAGCATTTTCGGCAACTCTTCTTTCGATGGTGAGTCCGTCGATGTTCTTTAAAACGATCTTTCCGGAAGCGATCTCGTCCTTCAAAAGGAATTCCATAATTCTGCTTGCCTGCTTTGTGATCGCGGGTCCGATACCGTCACCGCCGCATACTCCGATAACGATCTTGTCAAGCTTTGCGTAATCTACAAAGTCGCCCTGACTTTTCATGTCTTCAACTCTCTTGAGCTGGCTCATGAGAAGTTCGCCGAACTTGGCTTTTGCTGCTTCAATCTGTGCTGTATAATCCATACGTTTCTCCTGTTCTGTATTTGATTCTGCCATTAAATTACCTTGGGAAGATCTGCGCCGCATTCGGGCCTGTACTTTTCGATCAAACCAAGCAATTCCTTATCGGTGATCACAGTAATTCTACCATTATCAAACTCATTGTCAACCCATTCTTTGATCTTTACTACCATAGGATGATTCTTGGAAATCTGCTCATCTCCCTTAAGTTTAAAGTATGCATTGAGCCAACAAGCTATGCCCGCAAGTCCCGAAGTGTTCGAAACAGAAACGAGTGCGGGACGATTAAGGAACTTTTCCGTATCAAAAATGTTGTAGATCTCTTCGTTTTTAAGAAGGCCGTCGGCGTGTATGCCCGCACGGGTAACGTTAAAGTTCTTACCCACAAAAGGAGTTCTGGGCGGGATCTCATAGTCGAGTTCCTTCTGATAGTACTCGGCCAGTTCTGTGATGACAGTTGTGTCCATTCCATCCAAAGTGCCTTTGAGCTGGGCATATTCAAAAACCATAGCCTCAAGAGGAGTGTTTCCTGTTCTCTCTCCGATACCGAAAAGCGAGCAGTTTACACCACTTGCGCCATAGAGCCATGCAGTGGTCGAGTTTGTGACAGCCTTGTAAAAATCATTGTGTCCGTGCCACTCCAAAAGTTCCGAAGGAACTCCTCCGTGTGTCATGAGGCCGTAGATGATGCCCTGCACGGAACGGGGGATCACAGCACCTGAGAAGTTTACACCGTAGCCCATGGTGTCGCAGGCACGGATCTTAACCGGAAGATTGTACTCCGCTCCCAGCTTCATAAGTTCAAAGCAGAAAGGAATAACAAAGCCGTAAATGTCGGAACGCGTGATATCTTCAAGATGGCAACGGGCTGCTATGCCTGTTTCAAGGCACTCACGAACAATGTTCAGATAGTGCTCCATGGCCTGGGCACGCGTCATCTTCATTTTATAGAAAATGTGATAATCTGAGCAGGAAACAAGGATTCCCGTCTCTCTCACACCGAGATCGCGGACCAGTTCAAAATCCTTTTTGTTTGCTCTGATCCATGTGGTGCATTCGGGAAATTTGTATCCTCTTTCCATACACTTATATAATGCATCTCTGTCTTTTTTGCTGTATACAAAGAACTCACTCTGACGAATGAGACCGTTGGGTCCTCCCAGCTTGTGCAGATAATCGTAGATCGTTACGATCTGTTCCGTTGTATAGGGTGCTCTGGACTGCTGACCGTCTCTGAAGGTAGTGTCGGTGATCCAGATCTCATCCGGAAAACAATGAGGAACTATTCTGTCATTAAATGCGATCTTCGGAATCTCATCATAAGGAAAAAGATTTCTGAATACATTGGGTTTTACAACGTCAACCAGCTCGTACATATGTTCTTCCAGCATCAGAAGGTTATTGTGCGGGTTAACTTGTACTTTACGGTTTTTCATTACATCTTCAAGCATGGTCTTACTCCTCTTTTACAATGCACTGTGATAATGTGCATTATTGTATACAATGATACTTGCTTTGTCAAGCATGAAAAATATACTTCCCAAAAATCTTAAAAAAACTTTTAAGTTGCGGAAAAAATGTCGATAATAATTATGGATGCACACAAAAAACATTTCTCAAGGGGGGCTTCCATGAAGATAATATTCAACACATTTAAATATGGGAACGCAAGAACCAAATTTGCACTCCTTCTCATGGCTACAGGGCTTTTGGCAGGCTTCGGCATTCTGACCTACTCTCTCATTGTGGCAAATTACGTAGCCAGTTTAGCTGCCATTTTGATCCTTGTTGCCGATGTGGGTTTCATTTTGAGCACGGATTTCAGAAACCTGTTCTTCAATTCCCCCAAGAAAAAAGAAAAAGCTTCCAAAAAGAAATACAAGATCACGGAAGAAGAAACCGATGATGAAGAAGGTTTCGCCCTGGAATGGGTGAACACACATAAGAAAAAGAAATACGAAGAGATCGAGGATAATGATACGGATGAGGACGAGATCCCCGGAAGATCCAAAGGCAGACTTTCAGCCCGAGAAGCCGAAGACAAAGACGAAGACGTCAAGAAAGATGCCAAAAAAGAAGCCGACATTGATCCCTTCAAATTGTATAATCAAAAAAAATACAAACAGATCCTCGTTCAATACAAAGTCAAGCAGGACCACGAGCTTATCCTGATCGATAACTGCCAACGCGAAAAGATCTTCCAATGTCCCGCCATCCTCTGGAAGGATAAGACCACAGCCTACATCCTTCTCATCGAGGCAGAGCCGCGGATGATCAAATACAACATGTACGATTACAATGAGATGCACATCCGCGTGGGTGTAGATGCAAATCCTTCTCATGAATATATGAACTTTAAGGAGGGTTCATTCCTCGGAAAGCTTTTCATTCCTCTCCTTCCCAACTACACTACCATCGAGGATCAAAACGGCAGAAAGAACGCTTACAAAAAAGCACTTTACGGTATCGGCCCTGACATCTTCTGCACCTCCAATTCCGTAAAGAACATTTTAAAAGTCCTTTCATTGAACATGGTACTCACGGAATCAAAAATACAAAAAGGTTCCTACTCCGACTGGTTTAAAAGGATCTACATTTCCCGTCTGATGTACAGAGACAAGATCTTCTCCGCTCCCGAATATCAGGCTCAGGTCATGGGGATCCTTGATCAGATGGCTGAAAAAGCCAATGATGATGATTTTGCAAACAGTATAACCCAGATGCTTTTGGGCGGGCTGATTCCTCAGGAGTACGCTGACTACGCAAATTTCAAAAGGAAATAAAATAAAGGAAGCCTCGCGCAATGCGAAGCTTCCTTCTTTTAATACGATCATCTATCCTCTTTTTCTTCTTATAATAACTTTCACTGTTCCCGTTATCAAAAGTGCCAGCGGTATAAGGATCAGGACCGCTGCAATTCCGAGAGCCGTAGACGCACTCGGTATCGAAAGGTACTGAACATCCGTAAAATCAAGTGCCCTGACCGCCATGGAGGTTTCTTCCATATCGCACAATTCCCCGATACTGTTGATCAGAATGTTAATGTTACCATAGGACGATTTGTTGGCGAAATCATCCGCAAAGAGTCCGATCCCTGAGTAGACACAAAGCTGTGCTCCCGTATTTGAATCGGAGATCAGGCAGCCGAGATAAAAGGTGCCTTCCTCGTCTCCTTCTTCTTTTTCCGTGGTAGAAGCATTCACCGCCTTTAGATAAGACGATGATGATGTGTACAACAGATTTGTAAGATCGAGGTTCTCTGCGGAAGTATCCGTCTTGATCGCCGACGAACCCTGTGACACAACATACTTTTGATCGTAGACTCCGTCATTTATGTCTGCGGCAGTAACATTTGCCACAAAATAATAGGCGGGATACATTCTGTTCATCCTGTTTGTCTTATCAAAGATGATGCCATCAGCCAGCGAAACTCCGTAATCTGCGAGAACTCCCATGAGATTTTCATGATCTGCATCAAGGTAACTCAGGTTCACGATAGCCTTTCCGCCGGAAGCAAGAAAGGCTTTAAGCATCTCCGCTTCGCTTTCGGTAAAGTCATTCTGCGGAGTCTGGATCAGGAGAACGTTGCAATCCTCGGGGATCTCATCAGCTGTCATCAGTGTAATGTTCGCCACTTCCATATTGGCTTTTTCTATCAGGTTGATCGTTTCCGTTCCCAGAATGTCTTCGCCATGTCCGGTGCTCTGATAGATCTTTGCGGTTTCATCGGAAGTTACAAAGCCGATAGCCGAATCCAGCTGCCCTTCCATATCGAGTCCGGTGGTGTGACTCTCGTAGGCATATGTTGTGTAATCCATTGAGTATTCAACGATCACGTATTCCTCTTCAGAAATAAATCTCGACTTTCCCGTACTCTCATTCACAACAATGAGCCCATAATCAGTGTTCTCGCTGTCGGTGTATTCGGAAGCAAATGCGGGATAAACAGAAGGATCTTTAACTACCACACTCACACGCTTCGATGCCTTGTCAAACTGATTCAGAACTTTATCAAACATGTCCACGCTGTTTCCGTCCGGTTCCAGATAGTAGATCGTAATGTCATCTTCAAGTTCCTTCAGATACTCTTTTGTATCCTCGGTAATCGTATAAAGTCCGTTATCCGTAAAATCAAAGGTAATGTTTAATTTCGCAAAAAGCAGGTTAACCGCGATCACCGCGATCAAAACTATGATTATATTAAGCTTTTTCATGATCCGGCCCTCCTAATTTCTACCGCTGTTCTTTACGACCTGTACGGACAGGAAATAAAAGAGAACGATGATTGACAAGTAGTATACTGCGCCGCCGAGATCAAAAACGCCCAGAATGAAATTGTTCATTTTGCCGGTCAATGCAAAAGCTCCGAAGAGTTCCGCAACCTTTCCTTCCAAAAGTGCGGGCTTAATGATCTTTACAAGGATCAGACCTCCCTCCGCAACAAGTGCGGCCACTCCCGTTATCCATTTGTTTCTTAAAAGCATATGTATTCCGAACACACCCGCCAGGATGAGGATGAAAAACGTAACAAAGGCGGTGGTCGAATCCGTTTCAAAGAGACTTCCTATGCCTTCGGAAAGCAGAGTAAAGAAGATCAGGGCATAGCTAAGTATGGCAGCAAGGATCTGATGTTCGGTGGTACAGGAAACGAACGCGCCGATGGTCAGATACGCACAGCCCATAAGAAAAAATGCAAAGATGGCTCCGTAGGCGGTAATGAAATTGATCTTACCGAAAAGCGCCAGCCCGAGAGGAACCGGGCATAATACTGCCATGGCGATTCCCAAAAGAGCAAATGATGCAAGAAGCTTTCCGGCAATGATCTTTTCCGCCGGGACACCTGATGTCAAAAGCAGCTGATCCGTCTTTTGTTTCTTTTCTTCTGCCATAAATCTCATTGTGACCATGGGTATCATAAACGCCAGCACCATGGAAAGCGGCTGCAGAACCACTTCGAAGTAGGGATAGCCGTTTAAAATGTTGTCAACGTAGATGTATATGCCTGCAAAGGCAAGAAAAAGGGCAAGAAAAAGCCAGCCTATGATGCCTTGAAAGTAGCCCCGAAATTCCTTTTTAAAGATTGCTTTCATCTGTTTCCCCCTCCTCCGATTCCTTAATAAATTCCAGGAACATCTCCTCAAGATCCATTGAGAGTGCAGCCTGCTCAAGAACGGCGATGTGTGCTGAGGCCAGTTCAAAGTAAACAGCTTCTCTTACATCAGCATCCTGTGCGGTGTAAACGTTAAGGATCGAACCTTCCTCTCCCTCCTTAACGATCTCGGCCTCTTCCACTCCGTCCATGCCGGAAAGGATCTCTTTTGCCTTTGCAGCATCTCCCTTAACCGTGAGCTTCAACCCCTTTCTCACATTCAGATGCTTTGAAAGGCCTTCGGCAGTGTCGGAAACAATGAGCTTTCCTTTGTTAATGATCATTACCGTGTCACAGACTGCGCTGATCTCCGAAAGAATGTGCGAACTGAGGATCACGGTATGTTCCTTGGCAAAACTCTTGATCAATTCCCTGATCTCTATGATCTGAACAGGATCCAGCCCAACGGTAGGTTCGTCAAGGATCACTATCTCAGGTCTTGTGACGATTGCCTGAGCGATGCCCACCCTTTGTTTAAATCCTTTTGAAAGATGCCTAATGAGTCGTTCCGAAACATCGGTAATTCCTGTTTTTTCCATGGCCTCTTCTACTGCCTGCACTCTTACCTTCTTATCGGAAAAGCCTTTGAGCTCTGCAACAAAGTCCAAATACTCACGCACTTTCATATCCGGATAAACAGGGGGCTGCTCAGGGAGATAACCCAGACAATTTTTTGCCTTTTCCGGCTTCTTCACCATGTCAAAACCGTTGATCAGGATCGTTCCCTCCGTGGGCGCAATGTATCCCGTAAGAATGTTCATGGTTGTTGATTTTCCCGCACCGTTGGGTCCCAAAAATCCCAGTATCTGACCCCTGTCAACAGTGAAGGAAAGATTGTTGACCGCAAGATGATCATCGTATCTCTTGGTCAGGTTCCTTACTTCGATCAATATATTATCCTCCTCATTTTATTCTGTGGTTTTAAGAGCAAACAAAAAACGCACTGCTTTATTTTATTAAAGCAATGCGTTTTGTTTATGCTCATTTTGTGAAGATATTGTGTTTTACTCTTCAGCTTCGGGAACAATACATTCCATTCCGCCATAGTTGGTAACACGTTCAATGAAGTCCTCTCTGTTTTCAAGGAAGTAGGTCTTAAACTGTTCGCAAAGGCCCGAACCCTTTCTGAAAAGGACCACCATGTCCTCATTGTTAAGGATGATGTCCGTGCAGATCAGATCATCATAATCCGTTCCGTCTCCCACCATCATGTTTGCGGTAAAGCAGCTGATGATGACTGCTTGAGCTTTAGCGGCCGAGATGTAGAACAAAGCTTCCGATTCTGAGTCTGCTGTAACGTAATTAAGTCCAAGGCTCTTGGCAACGCGTTCCGCTGCCGAATCCTTACAAACCGCAAATGTTCTGTCCTTAATATCTTCGATAGTTGATATCTCGTAGAATTCATCATCGTTCTTAACAACCACTACCTGACTGTTGGTCAGATACGGATCTGAACATGAGAAAGATTCTTCAAGACTTTCATCATAGACAACACCGCTCCAATAGCAATCTATCTGTTTCTTATAGAGAGCTGTACGGATGTCCTCTTCGGGAACGATAACATATCTCACATCAACATCAAGCCAGGATTTTGCGAAGATAAGCGCAAGATCCGCATCAATTCCGCGCCAGTCCTTGCCATCCGCGTAATTGAAAGGAACGTTTTCGGAAACGCCCACGTACAGTTTTCCTCTTTCGGTAACGTACTTGTAGTCACTGTCCTCGCTGATAATGATCTCCTGCTCGATCACACCGGGGATGGAATTTTTATCGGAGGAATTGTCACCGGTCTCACTTTCGGTTGTATTACCGCAACCTGCCAAGCTGATGACCAGTGATAAAACGATCGCAAGTGCGAAAAAATTCTTAAACAAGTTTTTCATATAGTACCTTTCCCTTCTCGTAAAGCATTTTTGAAGTTTAGCACTGCCAAGTTTACAAGTCAATATTTTCCTTATTTTTTTCACAATTACACTTGCGCACTGTTTTTGTGTATGCTATAATCTATTTGCATACTAATTCAACGTATCATAACTTTAGGTTATGGAGGCACAAATGTCGGAAGCACCATCATTAACTTCATATCTTGTATTCAACACAGTGGCTAAACGTGGCAATCTTTCGGCTGCAGCCAAAGAACTATTGATCAGTCAACCTGCGGTGAGTCGCAGTCTTTCAAAGCTTGAGGAGGGTCTTTCAGTGAAGCTTTTTATCAGAAACTCCCGAGGAGTAAGGCTCACAGAAGAAGGAGCCGTGCTCTATGAACACACCAAAACGGCATTTGACTCCCTGGATCAGGCACAAAAATGCATTGAACGCATCAATTCTCTCGGTATCGGAACATTAAGAATAGGTGCCAGTGCATCACTTTGCCGTTTTCTTCTTATGCCCCGACTTAAAGATTTCATAAAACATTCGCCGAATATGAAGCCCCAGATAACACTGGGTTCTTCCACCGAGATCATGGAAAAGGTCGAAGAAGGAGTTCTCGACGTCGGTCTGATCAGTCGTCTTCCTTCCGTTCACCGCCTTGAGTACACAGAGATCATGAAACTGACGGACACCTTTGTGGCTTCTCCGGATTACATCAAAAAACAGGAAGCCCTCGGCATCAATTCCCGTTCAAAGGAGATTTTTGAACAAGGTGCTCTCTTCCTTCCCGAAGATGGAAGCTACACACGGCATCACATCGATGCCATTTTGGATTTCAATCAGGTTCTCCCTTCTTACATTACCGCCAGCGAAAATCCCGATTCTCTCAGGGAGTTCGCGCTTTCCGGTGCAGGCATAGCAGCCGTAGCCAGGGAATTTGTCATCGAAGACCTAAAAAAAGGAAGATTGAAAGAACTTCCTTTGTCTCTCGGCGGTTCCAAGAGGAGCGTCGGTCTCTGTTACAACAAGACCACTCTTCAATCAAAAGCTCTTAACTCATTTTTGGATGTATACAAATAATTTTGAAAGGATGTTAAAATGAAAGCTTTCATCAACACAAATCTTTCCCTGCGTCAAAGAATAACCCTCTACAGACTGCTCTACACCTTAAACGAGATGAATTTCTCCTATCTTCGCCCGGTTATCGCAGGAACTGTTGTATTGTGCATGCTCTACGTTAAACTCCTTATCCCCGAAAACTATTTTTCAGCTACCACGAACACTCAGATCGCTTTATTCAATACATTTTTTGTATTTTCGATCCTGTGTTTCCTGATCTTTCTTCATCCATATGCACGAAAGCTCTACGGAAAGTTTCGTGTCTATCTTTACAGGCGCAAAAAAAGAGCGACCAGGTCGCTCTTCCGATTCAATTAGATTATATGTTGTTCTCCTAATTTAAGTGCTTCGTGCCTACCGAAGCACAAAAACAGCGGTCATGAATTTTCCCGTGACCGCCGTTTTTTTATAAGCAGCAAAGAAATCCGCTGCCTCCGGTGCAACATTGTATTGCCAGGCAATACAGGCAGATCCTGCTTGCCCCGCCGTAATCCGAATAGCCAGCTCTTTGATCGGTGTACCATCTTCCTCCGGATTCCAGCGCATTGACCAGCCTTGCGTACTTCATATCGGAAGGATTCATCTCCGCAGCCCGCTTGGCATGTTCCAAAGCCGCTACGTTATTCCCAAGGCCCGAATTTGCCATAGCAGCGTAATAGTACCAGTCTGCCGTCCTGTCTTCCGCTTCCACATTGCTCAGAGTATTAAGCGCTTCCCTGTATCTTCCGGCCGAAACATAATTTGCCGCAGCGTTAACGTAATTAGTCTCATTGCTTCCGTAGGACGATGATCTCTGTCTTGCTCTTCCTCCAAAGCCTCCAAAATCAAAACCGAAGCCAAAAGGATCCTCGTAGTAATCGGATCGGTCATCGGAAGTTCTTTCATCATAGCCTCCGGTGTATCCGCGTTCTCTGTCTTTTACGATCTGATGATAGGCAGCCTGTATTTCCTTAAACTTCTCTTCCGCCTGATCCTTATTGGGGTTGTTAATATTCGCATCAGGATGGTACTTTCTGCAAAGGTTTCTGTATTGTTTTTTTATATCATCCATCTCGGCGTTTTGTGAAACGCCAAGGATCTTGTAAGGATCAGTCATTTTTAGTTTCCCCTTCGTTTTCTTTGTTAAACCGTACCCATATGCCCGAATAAATGATGTTTCTGAGGATATCGAGATTCTTATCCACCGGCAGAGTTTCAAACGTTCTTGCCGCTTCCGCAGCCATCATCGTAAGGATCCTCTTGCCGTCGGTGTCCTTGTCTATGCCTTTAAGAACAAAGGGATTGTAGCTCCCCGTCTTTTTATCGTCGTCGTAATCTTCGTAAGCATCCGCCAGATAGATGAACTTGCCCAGGAAAAAGCCCAGTTTTCTCAAAGTACCGCTCCATTCATCTTCTTTAAAACAAAAAACCTCGCCCAGCATTTCACCCGTAAGCCCCGCCACAGCATCCAGATCTGTTTCCTTTGCTTTCTCGGCCTCGTGAAGCTTCGAAATGTAATCACCGATTGCCTGCGCCTGCCTCGGATAGAGCTTTGCCAGTTTGTTGCGCTTTCGTTTTAAAAGCAAGGCGCCTGCCTTCGCGCCCGGATTCTTGGAATCGAACCATTTGTCCTCAAGATTGTCATAGGCAAGGAGAATGTTCATGTCCGCCGCATAGGTGCAGGCATCTCCTTCCATACTGTCGTGAGGACTGATCATGTGTGGCGCACACCTTCTCTTCTCCTTAACCGTCTCCAGATCGTAAAGCCCGTCCAGAAGCACTGCCAAAAAGGTCATATCAAAGCTGAGCGTCAGTCTCCCGGCAGTTCCAAGCCTCTTTCTCAAGGCCTGGCAAACGCCGCAGTAGTAAGCTCTGTATAAATTAAAGTCTTTGACCTTTAATTCATTTTTATTGATGTTTACGTATCCGAACATGCTTTACCCCGATCATCTTCTCTTTCCGGTGTACCCCATAAACTTCGTACCGCAATTGCGGCATGTGATCTCGATCTTTCCGTGATGTTTGGGCACCTTAACCTGCTTTTTGCATCCGGGGCATTTAAAATACTTGTAATTGCCGTCCGGTCCCGCTCCGAAGATCCCCTTGACGGAGTTCAGAAATGCATAGTACTTGTAATTCTCTCTGACTCTTTTTTCACGTTTGGTGGAAAAGATCCTGAAATACTCCCAGATAATGAGAGCCCATGAGATCGCATCCATCGCCCAGCGGACATATGCATTCCTGACAAAGCCCGAGGCAAACATGACAATGATACCGAGGACCAGGATAAATTTACCCAGGCCGTCAATTCCGTACCTTCCGTACATAAAATTTCTGAAGCTGTTTCCCAGCCTCTTAAAGAAACCATTTTCCCTCATAAAAAATCGCCTCCGTGTAAAATTCTTATAAATACACAGAATAATACACAGCGACGCAAAAAACAACAAATAGAAGTATTAACTTTATTAAATTTTTCTGATGTAGCGGATAATTTATGCTGTATTAAAGAGAAACGCAACCTTCGAAAATTTCAATGACATGACTGATCTGCTTCTCGGCTTCTTCCTGTCCGAGTGTAACTCCAAGTTCTTCAGTCAGTTTAGCGGAAACATTTTTGAAATATCTTTCATCCGTAGAAGTAACTTTTTTGCCGCTGAGCGCTCTTGTTTGCTTGCGCACACATAATGTTTTCAACAATTCCATCCATTTGGTACAGTCTAAAGAATAGATCGCTTCTTTATAGACTATTTCGCATTGCTTTTCGTTGTCTATAACGTATTCCGTCAAGCTGTCTATTCCGTTCAGAACCGTCTTCACCTCATCCTCTTTTAGGACAGGTCGGACTTTTGCTTTTTCGTTGTCTGTCGGTAGGTAGATTACATTATTCCGATTGTTTATCGGGACCATAATGTAGTATTCCGTGTCGTTATTTAGACCCGGCATCCCCTTAACGATGTCTTCGACTCTACAGACTCCGTTATTACCATATTGTACTAAATCGCCTTTATTAAACACCTTTCACCGATTCCTTTCCAAACCCCGAAGTTCTCCTAAAGTAAAGTATAGCACAATATAGAAAAAAATGTAAGAGGCGTTATTAAATTAACAAAGCAATTGAAAGTGCCTTTCAAAAAGCAAGAAAACAGCCGAGTTTTTCCTCGGCTGTTAAAACTGTCATATGCAAAAGATCACGCATGGATCTCTCTTTGTCCTTCATCCTCGTCATATCTTTTTCCCGGGAAGAATTTGGACACCTTGTTTTTGTACTCCGCATACTCAGGATACTTTCCGGAACTGATCTCCTCCGCAAAAGCAGAACTGCCTATAAACAGAAGGATCAACAGCAGCGCTCCCACTATGCTCCAGTTAAAAATGTTCACGCCCGCTCCCACGCTGAAAAGATACATGGATGCCCAGACACCCTGTTCTCCGAAATAATTGGGATGTCTGCTCCTATTCCAGAGTCCTGTGGTATTAAAGCCCCTGTCGTAGGGAGAAGGAAGCTCTTTCAGCTGTTTCCCGCTGCCCAGCAGGGATTTCTTTCTGCTCTGGAAATTCCATTGCTGTTCATCCGCAACCGTCTCAAAGATAAGGAAGAAAAGTACCAGGAAGGAAGCGATCCAGTCCTTAAGCCCGAAGGGATTTGAAGATTCCATGCTTATTACTGCGGGAAGTGTGATTATGAGCACTAATACGTTCTGATAGATCGAAATAAAGAAAAGATCGAACAATGCCCATTTCCACCTGGGTCTGAATTCTTTTCTGGCTCTTAAGACCGCCCAGCGATAATCCTCTTCACCCGTCCAGAATTTAAGACTGTAAGCGCCCTTACGTGCGAAATTGTATGTGAGCCTCAGGCCCCAGAGAGTAGCAAGTCCCGCCATGGTGATCAGTCTGGGAGTCATTCCCCCTCTTACGGCCACTACCCACAGATATATGATGGGCAGAATGCTCCAAAGCTTATCCATCTGGCTGTTGTTTCTTGTGATCTCACCCACAACGAAACAATAAAGCGCCGATACTCCCGCAATGATCCCCAGGATCTTAAGTGTTTCCGCCTGTCCTTCGGTAGGCACGGGCCCCACGACAAAATAAAGAATGGGACAGGCAAACAGCGATAACCCTAAAACCACAGCCACCAATAATTTCTTCATAATGCTAAATCTCCGATTCTTTCATATATTTCCTTATGATTATACCCGTATTTCATAAACTCCTCAACAAAAAAAGTTTAATCTTTTGTGAAATCGGCGTACTCTCCCTCATCCGCCTTAAGCAGGTCGGCAGGTGCGATCTCCAGCTGTGACCCGATCCTTCCTCCGCTCACAAAAACAGTTTCAAATTTTTTTGCATCTTCCGCTACTTTTGTCACGTATTTTTTCTTCATCCCTATGGAAGTCGTACCACCTCTGATGTAGCCCGTAACCTTGTTAATGTCCTTTACGGGGATCATTTCTATGTTTTTAACTCCCACAGTCTTTGCGCACTTTTTGAAATCCAGTTCCTTATCGATCGGCAGCACAAATACGTAGTAGTTCTTGTCTGCTCCCACGGTAACCAGAGTCTTAAACACTCTCTCGTGGGGAAGCCCAAGGGTATCGGCGATCTGGCTTCCGTCGGTAAATTCCTTACACTCGTATTCCATGTGCTTGTATGCGATCCCCAGTGAGTCAAGGATACGCATGGCATTTGTTTTAACTTCTTTCTTTCCCATAATGTACGTCCTTTGATGATCTTAAAGCAGAAAAAGACTCCGAAGCATATGCAACGGAGTCTTTTAATCGGTCTATTTAAATGCTTTTAATGTAAAGAGATCCGTGAGTCCGTTTACGATAAGACTGATGCCCGCAACGATCGCAACAATGTTCATGACTGTTCCGGCTCTGAAGATGAGGAAAAGTCCTACAAGAAATGTTGCTACACCAAGGATCAATCCCACGATAAAACTGTTGCTCTTCTTATGCTGTAATGCAGCAAGCACATTTGTAAGTCCTTCGATAACAAGATAAACGCCCAGGATTATAGGGAAAATGTTTACGATGATATCAGGTCTTACAAAGAACAGAATGCCCAGCGCAAGAACGATGATCGAGCATGCCAATGCGGTATTGGAACGATTCTTCTTAATAATAAAAAGAACGATCCCCGCTGCTCCGGCAACAATGCAAAGAATTGCAGCAACTTTAACAAGTGTGGCAAGAACTCCGCCCTGCATGATGAGTAACAATACGCCCAGAACAATGCTGAAAATTGCAACGATCAGCTTGTTTGCAATAATGCTTTTAAGAAACTTAGACATTTTGATACCTCCCAAATGTTTTCAGGTCAACCCTGTTTTTATGATTATAGCATTTTTTATTTTTTATGTGAAGTACGTCCTTTGTCCCTTTTTCATTGTTGAATTTCTTTTGCAAATTTGGTAAAGTAAAGATTGTCAGAATTAACCTTTCACTTAATTCAAATTTTCTAATTTTTTTCGTATCTGAACGAAAAGGACGGAGGATGTATGGAGAAAAAGAAACGTAATGTAATCGTGGGACAGTCGGGAGGACCCACAGCGGCAATCAATTCCTCACTGGCAGGTGTTTTCAGAACCGCCATTGACAGAGGCTACAAAACGGTTTACGGAATGCTTCACGGGGTTCAGGGACTGCTGGAGGGACGTTACATCGATCTCTCCGACCACATTCAGTCCGGACTTGATGCAGAGCTTTTAAAGCGCACTCCTTCCGCTTACCTTGGAACCTGTCGTTACAAGCTCCCCACCATCAACGAAAACAAAGAGGTTTACGAAAAGATCTTCAAGATCCTTGATGATCTTCAGGTGGACTGCTTCATTTACATCGGCGGAAACGACTCTATGGACACCATAAAGAAGTTGTCCGATTACGCCATCATTTCCGGTTCCGACATACGCTTTGTCGGTTGTCCGAAGACCATAGATAACGACCTTGCTCTCACGGATCATACCCCCGGTTACGGTTCCGCCGCAAAGTACATCGGCACTTCCGTAAAGGAGATCATCCGTGACGGATGGAGTCTTGAAACAAAGCACGGTCAGGTACTCATCATCGAGATCATGGGCAGAAATGCAGGCTGGCTCACAGGCGCTTCCGTTCTCGCAAAGGGTGAGGACTGCGACGGGCCCGATGCCATCTATCTCCCGGAGCTTCCTTTTGACATTCCCACATTTATCGAAAAGGCAAGAACCCTCCTTAAGAAGAAGGCATCTGTTGTTATCGCCGTTTCGGAAGGCATACACACCGCGGACGGCAAATACATCTGCGAAATGGACGAATACTCCGATTACGTTGATGCTTTCGGTCACAAACAGCTGACAGGAACGGCCAGGTATCTCTGCAACGTTCTCGCAAAAGAGATCGGCTGTAAGACTCGTGCCATTGAGCTCTCTACCCTGCAGAGATCCGCAAGCCACTGTGCTTCCCGTATCGACATTCTCGAAGCCTATGAAGTCGGTGGTGCCGCAATGAAGGCGGCTGACGAAGGAGACAGCGGAAAGATGGTTGTCATTCAAAGACTTTCGGACGATCCCTATCAGGCCGGAACGGAAGTCAAGGACGTTCACAAGATTGCGAACGACGAACGCCTTGTTCCCCGCGAATGGATCACCAAAGACGGAACCTACGTCACCAATGAATTCATCACCTACGTTCGTCCTCTCATCCAGGGCGATGTGGCTCCCATCATGGTAGACGGAATTCCCAGACATTTGTACAGAAAAGGTTATCAGGACCTGTTGTAATAAAACAAAGATCCCCTGTTTATTGCAGGGGATCTTTCAGTTTCAAAAAAAGCTGAGATCTTTCGATCTCAGCCTTGCATTTCGTGAGCCACGCGGGACTCGAACCCGCGACACCTTGATTAAAAGTCAAGTGCTCTACCGCCTGAGCTAGTAGCCCATATTTTTTCAGAAGCTGGGCTAGCTGGATTCGAACCAGCGAGTGCAGCAGTCAAAGTGCTGTGCCTTACCGCTTGGCGATAGCCCAATGTTTGCGGTGCCCTTCGTTCATTTCCGAAAGGGTGGATACTGGGACTCGAACCCAGGGCCTCCAGAGCCACAATCTGGCGCGCTAGCCAACTGCGCTATATCCACCATGTTGATCACTGTCATTAAGCGACAACTTTTTTCTTCTTAAAAAAGAATGCAGTCTACGATACGTAGACCGCGCATGTGCCAGAAGGGATTCGAACCCCCGACACCCGCCTTAGAAGGGCGGTGCTCTATCCAGCTGAGCTACTGACACATAACTTAGGACATAAAGTCTAAGTAAAAGCAGGTGATGGGAATCGAACCCACGTATCCAGCTTGGAAGGCTGGTGTTCTACCATTGAACCACACCTGCATAATTGAACCTATAACTTCGTCGTTTCCTTCGAAGTATTTACTCGCTCAAGCGACAAGCGATAATTTACCACAGGTTAAAGCTTTTGTCAACAACCTTTTTTATAATTTTTCAAGAAACAAGCACAATTTATTGTGGCCTTTTCAAAAAAAGGCGGTTTAATTGTGGTTTGAGGCTTCTTGAATCGGGGTGACAGGATTCGAACCTGCGACCTCCTGCTCCCAAAGCAGGCGCTCCACCAAGCTGAGCCACACCCCGAGCCTTTGTTTGCGAAAAGCAAGCGAATTATACAGCAGGCCTTTGCAAATGTCAATAACTATCTTGTTATGTATATATTGGATTCTTCGGTGCTTCCGTCAGTTTTTACGGTAATGATCTCCACTCTCTGACTCCTGCTTTCGCTTTCCAGGAAAATGTTCTTCCTGTCGATCGATGAACTGTTCAGATAATCAAAGATGATCGTCCCAGAGGCATATACTTCGCCGGCTCTGAACACTTGGAGATCAACTGTGCTGAAAGTCATCTTGTCACCGTTCGGATCTTTGGCTTTGGGTCCTTTAACAGATACACTTCCCGTAGTATTAAAGGATGTCGCCTTGGAATTGTACTTTCCGCTTCCGAACAGGTTGATAATGTTTGTTCCGTCCTCATAGTCCAAAACAAAACCCACATCTTTGTTAAGATAAGTGTATCCTGCCTTAATGTGCTTTGTTTGCTGCTCAGTGTCTGTTCCGGCCTGTTCCGACACAAGATCGGCCATTGTGATCCCTTCACTTACATTAATGTAAAAGGCACCGGACAGTTTTTGCAAAGCCGCATCTCCGTTTCTCTTTTGAACTGCTTTTTCTCTTGCTTTCGCAAGAAAATCCTCATAGGTCACATCATCGTCGCTTAAAGATCTGTATGCTTTTTTAAGTGCCTTATCCTTTTCGGCCGTATCAAAGCAAGCCTGTACCGCTCTGTCAAAATCATCGGGAAAAAGCTCAAACTTCATCTCAGTCTCGACCAGAATGACACCGTCAAGGTTGTTAATGAAGTTGTCATCTCTCGCAGTTATCGCATTCTTAAAAAGCTCATTCAGATAGACAAGACGGTATTTTTTGATCAGCTTCTTAACCTTAGAATTTTTTAAGATGCCGGAAGAAGCGATCTTTTTCAGATCAATATCGCCAAAATCAAAAGAAGCCAGAGGAATGTTCCAGGTCGCTTCCGTAATAGCATATCCGTTTTCTGTGTAGTGGCAATCCAATGTTACGTTGTTTAAAAGAAGGTTAACGAAGCTGTTCGCTCCTCCGTTTCTGATCTGTACTTTTCCGACCGCAGTACCTCGTTCCTCAGGGTAAAGCTCTAATTCGGAAAGCACAAATCTGTCAACGCTCTCCAGTTTTTTTACCATCTCCTCCGCCAGATACTCGGAGTTGTTCTTTTTGCTGTTGAAAGGTGAATCAAAAAAACCGTTGCGGTAGCCGTAAATGCCAACCGCAACAATAATAAGGATAAGGCCGAGGACCATACGTCCCCTGCCTTTCCCTTTATTTACATTTCTTTTCAAAAGATCTTCATCTTTTTCGTTGATCTCTGTCATTAAAGCCTATTATTCCTCGCTGTGCTTAACCAAACGTGTTTCCATAAGGTGCCAAAGGGGTCCTGTGATGCAAACTGATGAGTACGCACCTGCAATGATACCGAACATAAGAGGAAAAGCAAATTCACGGATAGCATCAACTCCGAAGATCACAAGTGAAAGTACCATTACAAATGTGGTAAGGGAGGTATTGATACTTCTTGAAAGTGTCTGGGTTACAGATCTGTCTACGATCTCTGCAACTGTTTCCTTCTTGCGCTTCTCTGCCATGTTCTCACGGATACGGTCAAAGATTACGATCGTAGCGTTGATAGAATAACCTACGATAGTGAGCATGCAGGCGATAAAGCTGTTACCTACCGAAATTCTCACTACTGCGTAAAGCATAAGAACCACCAAAACATCATGTACAAGGGCAATTACCGAAGATCCCGCGAAATTAAAGTTCTTGAAGCGGAACCAAATGTAGATCAGCATGCAGATAACTGCAACAATAACTGCAATGATAGCATGTCTTCTCATTTCGTAGCTTACGCTTCCGGAAATGTTTTCGGTTTCGATCAATGATTCATCAACATTGTATTTATCAACCAGTGCATTTACCACCTGTGCTCTCTGGTCCTTGTCAATCTCCATGGTCTTAATGATGTATGTGTTCTCGCCCGAAACCTTTGTGATCTGGGATGTCTTTGAAATCGTATCCGAAACAAGGTTTTCAAGTTCCTTGTTCATGCTCTCGCTGTATTTATCCGAGAAAGTAACGGAAAGTGAAGTACCGCCCGAAAACTCAAGTCCGTAATTCAAAGGCTTGCCATCCTTAACACCGAACACGATCATAGCTACGATTCCCGCAGTGATCAAAATGCCGGAAAGAGCAGCAAACTTGGGACTGTTTTTAACAAAAGCAATACTCTTTCTTTCCTTTGCGATACCGTAAAGCTTTTCATTAGAAAGGCCGATCTCATACAATGCTCTTAAAATAAACTTTGTGACAACAAGTGCCGTAAACATGGAAAGAACAATACCGATAGCAAGTGTGGTAGCAAAGCCCTTAACTCCGCCGGCTGCCATAATGAACAATACAAGTGCTGCAATAAGTGTTGTTACGTTTCCGTCGAAAATAGCGCTGAATGCCTTCTTAAAGCCGTTCTTCATGGCACTTCTTACTGTGAGTCCCTTGCCGAGTTCCTCTCTCATACGCTGGAAAATAATTACATTCGCATCCACAGCCATACCTATCGAGAGAATGATACCGGCGATTCCCTGTAATGTAAGAGTTGCATTAAAAGCATTCAGGAAGAACACCATAAGTCCTACGTAAATAACAAGTGCAATAGAAGCTGCCACACCCGGAACTCTGTAGTAGCAGATCATGAAAAGGATCAGGCATATAAAGCCTACAGCCCCCGCAATAAGAGATGATCTGATGGCATCCTGTCCCAGCTGTGCCCCAACCACGTTTGAACGTACTTCCTTGAGTTCAAGGGGAAGTGCTCCGATCCTGATGGTGGCAGCAAGCTTTTCAGCCTCTTCAATATCCTTCATGCCCGTGATAACAGCTGATCCGCCGGTAATCGCGGAATTAACATTGGGGGCTGAAATTATCTCATTATCGTAAATAATGGCAATCTGCTGCCCGATACTCTTTGCTGTAGCCTCTGCAAACTTTTCGGATCCATTTTCGTTCAGGAAAAGCTGAACCACGATATCTCTTCCGCCGACAAAGCTCTGAACTTCCTGAGTTCCTGCCTTTGCATCGGAAATATCATTACCGTTCAGTACGATCTGTCCTTCTGCCTTGAGTTCATCGATCGTCTTTGCAAGAAGATATTTCTTATTTGCAGTATCATACTTTATGTTTCCTGTTCCGTAAACAAAGTAAAGTGCTCCGGGATTACCGAGATCCGTGAGTATCGTCTCTGCATCATCAACACCGGGGATCTCAACGGTGATCCTTCTTGTACCCTCTTTGTAAACATTTGCTTCTGTGGAATAAGCATCTGCACGAAGCTGTAATTTGTAAATAGCATCATTCATTTCTTCATCGGTGGGAGCATCCTCAACCGCCTCGTAGGTGATACTTACACCACCTGCCAGATCAAGGCCCTGTTTGATCGCCGATGCCGAGAAAGCTTTGTTTTCACCGAAGCCGACTACTGCCATAAAGGCCAGAAAAGCTGCAACCGCAAGAGCTGCCAAAAGTTTCAAGCTGCCAATTAATTTCGAATTCATTTCTTTTTTCTTCCTTTAACTTATTTCTCGTATTTCAAGCCAAGTTCTTCCATCTTGGCTTTTTTAACCATTACAGAGCCCTTAAGCTCTTCTTTGTACTCCTCAAGCTTCTTGAGAAGATTGTCATCTGAAGTTGCAAGGATCTTCGCGGCTAATATGCCCGCATTTGCTCCGCCGTCGATGGCAACCGTAGCCACGGGAATTCCCGAAGGCATCTGAACAATTGAATAAAGTGAATCCATTCCCGAAAGAGCCGCCGACTTGATGGGCACTCCGATAACAGGAAGCGGAAAGATTGCCGCACACATCCCCGGCAGATGAGCTGCTCCGCCCGCTCCGGCGATGATCACCTTAAATCCCTTTTCCTTTGCACCTGCCGCGTAATCAAAGAATACGTCAGGCATACGATGAGCCGATATGACCGTCATTTCATAGTCGATGCCGAATTTCTCAAGCATCTCGGCTGCCTTTTTCATGATGGGAAAATCCGAATCACTTCCCATTACAATACCAACTTTAGCCATGTTTCCTCCCTTTTTCATCCAGTATGTCGTTCAGCGTTTCTGTCCCCTTAACGACAAACCTTCCGTTCTTAATTATCTCAAATTCTTTGCCGTTTTTGCGCAAAGAAATGATGTCACCCAATTCGTCATAAGGAATTGTAATGTCCGTATGACAGTTAAAATAAGCTTTTTCGGGTTCTTTTTCTCTCAGATCCGCAAAGTCGTTGCTTCTGGAAATGATCTCTTTTCCGTCGGGATTGTAAACCTTGTGATCCTCCGCATGCGAGTAGCATGTGTCCCCGATCGCGAAATGCGGTCCTGTTTTCTCCGCTATAAGGATCGGAAGCTTTCCCTGTATACCGTACTTTTCCCCCATCACAAAAGCTGTGGTGTTGGTTCCGATGGCAAACTCACCCAACGGCAGGAAATCATGTTTAAAGAGAAGGTTTTCGGAAATAAATCTCTTGTTTTCCGATTCATCCTCATAATTGCGACATGTGATCTCTTCCGTAACTCCGTCTTTAAATCGCACTTTAAGATCTCTGTATTCCAAACCGTTAAGGAACACCTTTTTTACATGTAAAAGGCCGTTTGTGCCTTTTAACCTGGGAGACGTGAAAACCTCGCCGAGGGGAATGTTCACATCAGCCGTGCAATTTTCAAAAACCGTCTGCTCATCAGGCTTTGTGATCTCCGTTAAAGCCACGGTCACGTCTGTCTGATTACCGTTTCTTCCGGTAACATGAACCGCATAACCTTTATCCAGTTCATCAATGATGTTTTGTTGTATCTTTATGTACTCTTCGTTATCAAGATTGTTGACCTTGACCGTATCTGCAAATATGCTCTCGAAGTCTTTTCCTATAGCAGGAAAAGGATAAGCGATAACGGAAAATGATGTTTCTTCCTGTTTAACGTATGTGTAATAGGCGGAAACATACTTATTTGAAGCTTCGACCTCCAGTTTGTCCTGAGCCGGAGTGTAACTGCAGGCTTCTCTTTTTATCACCGGATTAAAATCCGGCAAACCGAATCCTCCGATATTGATCGGTCCGTTGTAAAGCGAAACCTTCTCTGCATTTTGTTCGAGGCTTGTTTTGAAAGCCTCCGCATCTCTGGCCGCATATTTCCTGTCAAACCACAGAGCATTGTCGTTTCTGTGATCGAAAAAGAACTGGCTGTTTACATTAGTCGATGTAACAGCACCGCATTCGGCATATCTGTTCCTGATGGGCGCATTTCTCATAGTACATCCGCATTTTCTGTCTTCAAGAGCTTTTACAGTCCTCAAAGCCATACGTTCCATACCCACGGGATAACTGAGACTCGCAAACCCATTCTCTTTAAAATGCGCATTCATCACCTTAAAGCCGCGTATATAGCCTGAAGCCAGCGTTTCAGCCATTTCGTATATGCTTTTTTCATCAAGCGAATTCAAGAATTCCGCTGTCTTGAACTCGTTTTCGGTAATATAATCCCCGTACATATACAAGTATCTGAGATCCTTAAGATCGGAATTCAGCACCCTTAACAGCTTGTTTTTTGACGGGTCAAATCTTTCTTCAACAACACTTCTGTAAGTTGCCGTAAGATTATCGCTTTTGAAAGAATACAGTGCATCTTTCGCGTAAGCATATGCTTTCTTTTCTGCTTCTGTTTTTTCAAAGTCGCCGTAAGAATCGTTATAAAGGCAGTAAATCTCCACATAAAGCTCCATGGCCGTTGTCAGCTTTTCGATACAGCCGTTGGCCGCATTATTCATGTGTGCATATACTTCCGTGGCCAAAACCGAAAGAAGTCTGCCGTTTTTGCGTTTCAGCACCTTAACTGCATAGGCCGGGTTCTCAAGGCTCCTCTCATAATTTTCCGGTAATATGTTAAAATAAAGATCATCGTAAAAAGCCTTTAATTCATCAAGACTTTTTTGAAACACTCCGTTTTTTCCGTTACACAGATCATACAGCTTACAGTTTTTGAGCCACAGTTCACCTATAGTTTTAAATGCCCGGGCTGTTTTCTCGGGCAGATTGTCTTTCCTGCCGCACTCTTCAACTATCTCTTCGATCCTTCCTTTTACAAGTTCAAATCTTTCCTCAATAAAATCCATATTCAGCCCCTTATATTAATCCATAAATGTAAAGCCAAAACAAATACACAAGCAAAAGGCCGTTAAGCACGAATCCGATTATCGGAAACAGATATCCTACTTCCCTTTCCTTCATTCCATCACCTGCATATGCCAAACCCACAATACAAAGCATCGCCGATGAGATTCCCATCAATCCCACCGGCTCCGTTGCATTTCCGCCCATTCCGGCCGATATAGCGCTTGCAACCGCAAACACCGTCAAAGCCGCTATTCCGAATGCGCAGGAAACTATTCCGTTTTTGGAAGGCGCCTTTCTGTTAAAGTCAGGTCCTGCCGACTCTCTGCGCCTGAAAAATTCCATTTTCATTTTGTATCACTGAGCCTTGTTTGTGATGATGCAAGCGTTACTGTATTGTTCCTTGTATCTTACATTAAAGGCTTCCTTGTCGTATTCTATAAGTCCCTTTAGCGGATCACAAACAATAATGGTTCCCTTTGATCTGTTGTATCCTGTAATTACAACACAGTGCTCATTATTACGCCAAATGTACTTTTCGCCGTTGATCTCCCACGAATCGCCAAAGGAAGTGGGTGAAAGGCTTACAGTCGTCCAGCATATGACCGGAACACCGCTTTTTACATAAAGCAAAAGTTCATCCAACGTGCCGCCTGAAACTTCAAGACACTTCTTTTGAATGTTTTTGTCCTCGAACCAGGCGTTGGCAGCATCTACAATTACCGGTGCATAGCATCCGTAACTGTTTATGCTCGTTTTGGGATTTCCGATATAAGCTTCAAAAGGAGTAGCTGTACCCGGCTCGGCAGTTTTAAGGAAGTCCTCCGCCAATGCCACTTTATTGACCTTATCGTATCCAAGATAGTGTAAAACAATTGCAAGGCACGTGATCTCAGGTCCGTTGATCAGTTCAGGTTTTTGCATAATGTTCTTAACATCAAGAACGTAAACATCTTCGCCCGTTTTGGCAGCTTCAAGAGTGTACTCCATCACATCAAGATGAACCGTTCCCACCCTGCTCGGTTTGTCAGTGGTCAGGTAATCTCCGTAAACGTACGCGTAATTTCCGTTGTAAGAGATCTTGCTCCATCCGTTTGAAAGCAATGAAACTCTGTGAACACAGTCGTTTTGTGCAAGTCCGCCGGCAACCAGATACTCGGTCGACCATCCTGAACGCACGTTTGCCGGTTCCGTAGCGTAAACCCATTCGTCAACTTTCTTTCCCGCGGGCTCATCCGACATGGGCGTAGGAGTTGCGATAATGAATGGTGTTGCGGTCGGAACAAAGAAGGGATCTTCGGTGGGCGTGGGTGTCAGTATCGTAATGGTAACACCTTCCTCTTCTCCGTAGCCCTCTTCTCCTCCGGAAACAATGCTGTCAATAGCATCTCCCAGCTTTTCCGCTATGGTGTATCCCACCATATTGTCAAATCTTTCCGTTGCGCTGTCAAACACTGCCAGCCCACATCCGGTTCCAATTATTGAAATATATAAAAGTAAAATTGCAAATAAAAACTTCTTCATTTTGCCTCTTTACGAATCACAGCTTTAATTCAATTTCCTTACTGCCTGCTTCGTATCTTCTGTATTTTACGCCTGCCGATTTAAGCATACGTTTTGCTGCGATGTCAGTGTCCGTGTCACGGTACTTATCGGAATAATAGATGATCTCCGAAATGCCCGCCTGGATCAAAGCCTTTGTACACTCATTGCACGGGAAAAGTGTTGTATAAACCTTTGCACCCTTAAGATCCGTACCGGTGTAATTCAAAATGGCATTAAGCTCCGCGTGACAAACGTAAACATATTTGGTCTCCAACGTACTGCCCTCTCTCTCCCAAGGATATTCATCATCCGAACAGCCTTTGGGCATTCCGTTGTAGCCCACGGAAAGAATCTTGTTGTCCGCACTGACGATACATGCGCCAACACTGGTGTTGGGGTCCTTGCTTCGCTGCGCCGAAAGGAGCGCGATTCCCATAAAGTACTCGTCCCATTTCAAATAATCGGCTTTTTTCATGTTCTTCTCCTTTATTTATAATGAAAGAATAAGCTAATTGTTAATTGTAACTTAGGTTCTCGTAAAAAGCAAGAAAAAAAGGGTGACATTATGTACTATTTAGGTTTAGGTGGACAGGCAAGCGAAAGTAATGTATACTGTTTACGAATCCAAAAAGGGGGATTCGAAAAAATTATAAAAACCTAAAGGGGGAAAATGATGAAAAAATCCATTCTCATCGGATTGGGTCTGCTGACTGTATGCCTGTCGGCTTTTTCTGCGTGCACAAATTCAGAAAACGTTCCGGCTCCGACCTCTGCACCCACTTCCACATCTACACCTTCGGCGACATCTACGCCGACATTCACACCGACGCCCACCGATACACCGACGCCGACTAACACACCAACGCCGACTAACACACCGACGCCGACTGCTACTCCTACTCCGACATACACTCCTACTCCGTCTCCGACTCCTGTTCTGATTGGAAACGATACAGTTGGTTACATTACTACAGAAAGAACGATAAGAGATACGGAGTTCATACAGTACGTTATCGGTCCCGATGTTTACATCCTGCCGAATCTGGAGAAAAAAACCGACGATGTTTTCCGAACAGTCGAATATATTACCGGCTTATCAACGAACAATGACAATCGCAGGGAAAAATATCAATTTGCCGTAGTCAGAGGACATGATGTCTATGAAAACCGGAGTGGCTATTATCCTGAAGGTGCCATGGGCATTCTTGCACCTTCCGATCTATTTATCGCTCCCTCAAGAACTCTCACCGAGAGTATTTCCAGACTCATGTTTGGATCTTGTATTCCGAATGGATATTATTCCATTCTTGGCAGAGGTTTTTCGGAATATACAACTTTACGAGTGATCGAAGCTCTTTCTGCGACAGACCCTAATTTAGCCCAGTCTATAGGAACTGTCTCCAATCTTTATCTGAATGCAGAAGTAGACTACTTACATTTGAGCCAACAGCCTTTCGAATTTTGGTTGACAGAAGATGCGACAGACGGAATCCGCGAATATTTTGATCCCAATGAGCTTAACGGTATTGGTTTAAGATTTATGACATACCTTGATTCCAAATACGGTAAATACACTTCCTGGCTATTAAACTTAAACGCAACTTATTCAGACAAAAAGGCAGCAGCAATTAAAAATGCCGATGCGTCGCTTTCTGAAGATTCCTTAAACACTCTGATCATGATTGAAGCATTAAAAGAGACCTACGGCGATGATGTATTTGACGGTTTTTACCCATGGCTTTGCGAAAACGATACGCTGTTCAGCTACAAAGCTTACCCGAGTTATCCCGATCTGAAAGCCGTGAACGAAGCAACTGTTTATCCGACTTACAATATACTCGGAAACAATACAGCCTTTTCCTTTTCGGGTGAATTAAATTATAAGGATCTCACGGTAGATCTTGATCCCTGTATATTCTATTTAAAAGAATACAAAAAAGAGGATGTCTCAAACCTTACTTTGGAGATATCTCCCGATACGATCGTTGAAACCTATGATAAAGACGGCAAGCTTCTGGATACTTTTAATAATGCTGCATCTGTTTCTTTAAAAAATGCTTCTTCATTTAAGCTTTCAGGTGAAGGCTTTTGTACGCTTAAGATTACGGGTTACACTAAATATGGTGATGATCACATCGACACCTCCGTAAAGCCCAACGAAGAATCCTATTTTTCTCAAACCGTAACCCTTGATATCACGGAAGCAACCACTGTAGGCGATGAAAAAACCGGCTACTTTTCCTCTCATCCTCTCAAAATTGAGACAGAATATTTCGATCTTTTTTTAGATCCGCACGTATACATTGTTCCCAATGTGATTGAAAAGTCGGATAAGCTTTTGAAAGCTGTAGAACATGTTACAGGTCGTTCGCTTAAAGATGCAAAATACTATGATAAGAAGTTTACCGTTCACGTTAACAGAGCAAACAAGACCAATTATCTAATTGAAAATCAGGGCGACGCCATGGCTTCCGAAAACTACATCTGGATCACCCCATCAGATCTTTTTGTTAATGATTCCGATACATTTGTTCACGAATTATCCCATGCATTCCACAGGGAGTTTGTCGGCGCATTTGCAGGCACAGTATTGGATGAAGGCATTTCAACCTATACATCCTATAAAACAATAAAATACCTTATGAAAACCGATCCCGATTTAGGAATCAAACTCGGTTCGGCAGAGTATGCCGCCTATAATTATTCTCTCGATAACTCTGAACTGTACTCCCGGTCCTTGGAATACTGGATGCATAATGAATCAGAAGCGTCTCAGCTCTGGGGAAACGGCGATTATTGCGTAGGATACAGATTAATGCATTATCTTGACGATGTTTACGGAGACTATACCGCATGGTTTGAAGCCTATGAAGAACTTGCTCTTGAAAAGGTCAACTCCACAAAAGAATACTCACATATGAATACACTTCCACGAGATCAGCTCATTGATATCGGTATAAGCAGTTTAAAAAAGACATACGGAAATGATGTTCTCGATAATTTTTATCCTTGGTTAAAAAAGAATCAACATCGTTTTATACCGGATACCTCTTGGCACAATGACCTTACCGATGTCAGAGAGTACGCGATCTATCCGTTTTATTATTGGGGTTCCAACGAAACAGAGATTGGATTGCAGCCTTTAACGGATTACACAAATGT
>JAILNG010000116.1 GCA_024691875.1 Lachnospiraceae bacterium
GTTTTTGCAACAGCCATTGAAAATGTAAAGCAGGCTATGGACAAGCTCAGAAAGAACGATGTCAAGGTCGCTCTTGACGACTTCGGAACAGGATACGCTTCGCTTTCTTACCTGACTCAGTTGCCTGTGAACCTTCTTAAGATCGACAAAACTTTTGTAGACAAGATGTTTAAATCTGATGAGGATAAGGACTTCATTAAACTCATCATTTCAATGGGGCATGTTCTTCACACGGAAGTTCTTGCGGAAGGTGTTGAGGACGAGAAAGAAAAAGCCCTGCTTATTGAGTGGGGATGCGATCTTGTTCAGGGCTATCTGACCGGAAAGCCCATGGAGTTTGAAAAAGCATTGGAAGTTGTTAAAAAAGATAAGGGTTCCGTCTGATCGGAACCTTTTTCTTGCAAAAAAAGATTTGGATAAAAACTATATGACAGGCATATATTTAGCGCCTATGGAGGGCGTTACCACACACATATACAGACGCATATTTAACAAGTATTATTCGGGACCGGATAAGTACTTCACTCCCTTTCTTTCTCCGAATCAGACCAAAAGCTTTCAGATGAAGGAACTGGAAGAGATCGACAATGAGAAAAATGCAGGCATGGTGACGGTTCCGCAGCTTCTTTGCGCCAACGCGGAGCATTTCATTTGGGCTTGTAAGGAGATAGCGGAAAGAGGCTACAATGAGGTGAATTTCAACCTCGGATGTCCTTCAAACACAGTTGTTACAAAGAAAAAAGGAAGCGGCTTCCTTTTTTATCCGGATGAGCTGGATGCGTTTTTTGAAAAGGTTTTTGAAGGCGTCAAAAGCTTGGGAGTTGAGATTTCGGTTAAAACCAGGCTCGGAAAGCATGATCCCAAAGAATTTGAACGTATCCTTGAGATCTACAACAGGTATCCCATAAAAGAATTGATCGTACATCCGAGAATTCAAAAGGATTTTTACAAGGGCGAGATCAGGAGAGAATGGCTGGATTACGCCTACGAAAATTCCAAAAATCCCATATGCGTTAACGGGGATATTTTTCTGAAAGAGAATCTGGAGGAAAATGAGAAAAAGTACCCCGAGGCAGTTGCTTTTATGCTTGGGAGAGGTTTGATCGCGAGACCATATCTCTTTACTGACGGAGACAGATTAAAGAACAAGGAAACATTTAAAGCTTTTAACAAGGAACTGCTTGATGCCTACTGCGAACGCATGAGCGGTGATTTCAGCATTCTTTGCAAGCTGAAGGAACTCTGGTACTACATGCTTCCGGCTTTGGATCTTTCCAAAGATGATGAAAAGAGTCTGAAGAAGACAACAAAAGTCACGGAATACAGATGCCTGATTAATGAATTGATAGAGAAAGCTTGATAAAAAGAAAACCTGCTTTAGCTGAAAAAGCAGGTTTTTTGGTGCTTGTAAACTATTGCTGTGTTCTTGCCCAGGATCTGCGGCAGTACTCAACGCCGTTCTTAAGTGTGTATCCCTTGTAGTAGATCAGTTCCTCTATGGTAACAAATTGATAACCTTTCTCGGATAATTCCGCAAGTATCTTTTCAACAGCTTCGGGGGAAGTGGTTTTGATCGAATGCATTAATGAAACTCCGCCGTCGAAAGCACCTTTCAGAACATTTTTGGATATATCGTTGACTTTACGGTCAAAAACATCCTGATCTGTTTCACCCGGCTGTGCTGTCCAGGGACTGGATGCAGTACCTTTCCCCGTGTCGCCCGATGAAATGCTCCAGTATATTATAGGCATAGGGCAGTTCTTCATGTAATCATGCCAGAAGCCTCCGGGCATACGGATCATGGACGGAGCGTGACCGACAAGCTTTGCAAGCTTTAGGGAAGAATCGTTTATTTCCTGCCAGAAAAGCTTCATACCATCGTATTTTTCACTGTCGGGATCAAAATAGGAATCTCTGAAGTAAGTGTGTTTGGTGGTATGAGTTGCTATCTGATGGCCTGCATTGTAAAGCGTTACGGCGGTATCTGCCCATTTTTGCGTTTTATATCTGTCCGCCAGGAAAAAGAATGTGGCGCGACCGTTGTATTTTTCGAAGATCTTGAGAAGTTCAAGATCAACTTTATCATAAGGACCGTCATCGAATGTCAGACAGATCATCGGAGCGTTTGGATCCAGATCTTTTCTTATTCTGGTCTCAGAGAAGAGGACGCCGTCTTCGGTATAATTCATAAAAAGCTTTGCTTCCTCGAGATCCGTTTCGTAAGTGAAAGCAGGGTGAGCTTCACATAACGTGTTGGCTGCGAAGCGGAAGATCACTTTGTCGTCTGTGATCGTGTAATCAGAGTAATCCGAAGTACGATAGGGTGTCTTATACTCCGCAAAAGAAGAAGACGTGAGGGAATCACCGAGTTCTGCGGTAGTGTAGCTTTGAAGCCTTTCTTTTATGATTGAAAGATAAGTTTCGTTAAACACCACATTGACCGGAAGCGGAGTGGGTGTAGGAGTGAAAGTCGGAGTCGGAGTACTCGTGTTTGTGGGCGTCGGCGTGTTTGTCGGAGTGGGCGTGCTAGTAGGTGTCGGCGTCGGCGTGTTCGTCGGCGTAGGGGTGCAGGTGGGAGTGTTCGACGGCGTAACTGTCGGAGTAACTTGAGATGAATCGATCCTCCCCAGGTAACCGGTTGAAGAGGGGCCATCAGGACCGGGTGCCGACGTAAATGGCAGAGTGCATCCGGAAAGTATCAGTGTAGGTAGTAATAAAAGCAGGCATATTTTTCGCATCTGTCATAATCCTTTCTTAAAAACTTCTTCAAAAGTGTTGAACGCATTCAGGATCTCGCCCACACTCCAGGCCTGCGCAAAGCAGCCTCTGGAAACAGTGGGTTCGAGTCCGTCATATATCTCGGGTAATTGCCCTGTACAACCCTCGGACAGCCAATGTCCGACTTCGGACATATTCTTTTCCAATTCTTTTAAACGATCTTCACGAGCTGCGCCTTCGGGCATAGTAATTATATGCCTGATCTCGGCTATGTAGTAGGCTCCCAGCGGGAAGACCCATACGGTTCCCTGATGGTAGGCAGTGTCTCTTTGAAGCATGTCTCCGATGTAGACTTCGTGGAAGTCCGGATCTTTTGGGGAGAGAGTCCTGAGACCGGCAGTTGTGAAAAGCTCATTCTTTACGATTGAAAGTACACCTTCTGCTTGATCTTCGTCGAGCATTGTAAAAGGCTGGGTGAGGGCCCAGATCTGATTGCAGCGGATCTGATCCTCTTCGGGGGTTCCGTTCAAAACATCTTTTAAACAATTCTTTTCTTTATTATAAAACTTTTTTAGGAAAGATGCTTTAACTTTTGCTGCCAAAGTCTCAAAATGTTTATCACCTGTAATTTCGTAAAGTATTTTCAGAGCACTGTACCAGTATGCGTTGATCTCTACGGGTTTACCGTGTCTGGGGGTAGGCAGGAAACCGTTTACGCAAACATCCATCCAGGTGAGCTGTTCCTTGTCCGCGCCGGCGTTTATCAAGCCGTCGTCATCCATTTTTATGTGAAAATCCGTACCGTTTTCAAAGGCATGTTCAACAGAAAGCATTGCAGGCAGCATTTCTTCAAGAAAGGCTTCATCATTGGAAGCAACAGCATACCTCCAAACCATGTTGATAAAGAGGAGAGGTGCATCTGCCGAATTGTAGCGAGCTTCTTCACCGCCTTCGGGAAAAAGATTCGGAAAGAGTCCGTTATGCTCGTATCTTGCAAAGGTTCTCAGGATCAGCTTGCAGTCTTCGAAACGATTTGCGGCCAAAGTCAGACCGGGTAAAGAAATAAAGGTGTCACGTCCCCAATCTTCAAAAAAAGGATAGCCCGCGATCACCGTTTTTCCGTTCACATTTTCGCGTTTAACAATGAAAGCATCGGAAGCGCGAAGAAGCTCACGTGAGATTTCTCCGCTAAAACCGGCTTTTGAAACGATCTCATTTTGATGCGCTGTCTGTGATGCAAGAACATCCTTAAAGGTTGAAGGATTTTGTTCGGAGAATTCTTCCGTGGAAAAAACGATCTCATGAGATGATCCGGTATTTTCAAATGTGATGATCTTATCCGTAAAACATTTGCCTGCGGGGATGCGGCCGTCTCGTTCGTCCTGAGAAAAGTAGAGAGAGGGAGTCTTCATGGCGGGCTTTTCCTTAATACATCCTTCGGTGGAGATCTTTACACAGGAGGTGTCGGAAAAATCTTTAAACGGCTCGTTCTTCGGAGTGATCCTGTAAAGAGGAACGACCTTAAGGGAAACATCCGTTCCCGCCGGAGCGTATACATCGTAGCTTATTGCGACTGTGTTGTGACCGTGAGCCATGGCAATGCTTTTCTTCATCATGACACCTTTGATGCAGTAGGTCCAGGTGGGATAACCGTCAAATTCAAAAGAAGAAAGGCAGGAAGTGTGGTCGCTGTCATTACGTCCGAAATCATACCTTTGAGATGAAAGCATAAATGACTGTCCGTTGATCATAAGGATCTCGTTAACATTGGTCAGCATGTGCCATCTGTCGCCGGGGGCTTTTCGGGAAGTCATTAAAAGAGCCTGGTCTCCACGAGCTACGGAGCCCGCGTGGGTGAGAGAACAGTAACCGCCCAAACCGTCAGTTAATAGGAAACAATCTGATTCACCCCTTGTCAATGGCGAAAAATCTGTTTTATCAAATTTAAACTTCATAATATCTCCAAAATAATAATCTTATCAGTGATCCGTTGAATACTAATTATAGCATATGTCAAAAGAATGTAAATCGCAGATGTTCTCTAAATTTATCAAATAAAAATAGTGCAATATATCAATAAAAATTCCGTTGATTTTTTTAGGGATTATGATATTATTATAATTACATTTACCTAATTTAGCGACTAAAACTGATTAAAATTTAACTAAATCAAACTTAAATGAGGAGGCAGTCATGCAATACGGCTATTTTGATGAGGAGAAGAGAGAATACGTCATCACAAGACCTGACACACCGGCACCTTGGGCAAACTACCTTGGAAGTCCGGCTTACGGAGCTATCATTTCGAATAATGCGGGAGGTTACTCCTTTGAAAAAAGCGGTGCAAACGGTAGAATAATCCGTTACATCTTTAACCAGTTCGATCGCCCCGGAAGATACATCTATCTTCGTGACAATGATACAAAGGATTATTGGTCTGCCAGCTGGCAGCCTGTGGGGAAACCTCTTGATACATATAAAAGCGAGTGCAGACACGGAACAGGTTACACCGACATCAAAGCGGAGTACTCCGGAATTGCAAGTTCAGCCCTGTATTATGTACCCGAAAACAAGACCTATGAGGTCTGGAGACTGAAGGTTAAGAACATCGACAGCAAAGTAAGAAAATTGTCTGTTTTCGGATATTGCGAGTTTACGAACGAATGTAATTATGAGCAGGACCAGGTTAACCTTCAGTACACTCAGTTTATTACAAAAACCTTTTTTAAAGAAGACAAGATCGTTCAATGCATCAATGAATTTGTTTCAGGAGGCCCTTACACCGGAGATCCCATGAAAACTCGTTTCTTCGGACTCGCGGGAGCTCCTGTGGCAAGCTATTGCGGCGACAAGGAAAGCTTCATCGGAAATTACCACGATTACGGTAATCCGGTTTCCGTAGAAGAAGGAAAGTGTCCCGACATCTTAAACTACAATTCCAACGGTTGCGGAGCTCTTTCTGCTGACATCACATTGCAGCCCGGTGAGGAAAAGGAGATAGCATTCATTCTCGGAATGAAGCTGATCCCCGAAGCTGAGAAGACCATGGCTTCCTATGCGGATGTAAAAAAGACGGTTGATAATGAATTGAACGAGATCATCGGAAGATGGCATGCGGAACTTGATCACTTAAAGGTAAAGACTCCTTCCGAGACTTTTAACGAAATGGTCAACACCTGGAATGCATATCAGTGCTTCATGACTTTCACATGGTCGAGAGCAGCCAGCTTCACATACTGTGGTCAGCGTAACGGATACGGTTATCGTGACACTGTCCAGGACATCCAGGGCGTTATTCATCTTGACCCCGAAATGGCAAAGAAGCAGATCACATTCATGCTTTCCGCTCAGGTAGACAACGGTGGCGGACTTCCTCTTGTTAAGTACACCCACAATGCGGGACATGAGGACACTCCCGATGATGACAGTTACGTTCGTGAAACGGGACATCCCGCATACAGAGCTGATGATGCCCTTTGGCTCTTCCCCACGGTTTACAAGTACATTGCGGAGTCAGGTGATCTGGCTTACGTTGACACTGTCATCCCTTATGCAAACAAAGATGAGGGCACAGTTTACGATCACTTAAAGAGAGCCATCAACTTTTCCATGGAACGCCTCGGACCTCACGGACTTCCCGCAGGTCTTCACGCAGACTGGAATGACTGTCTGAGGCTCGGCAAAAAGGGCGAATCAAGCTTTGTGGCTATGCAGCTCTACTATGCCTTTACGGTCATCAGGAAATTTGCGGAATACAAAAATGACAGTTCTTATATAGAATATATCGATAAGACTCAGAAGGAGATCGGAGATAAGATCCAAAACTTCTGGTGGGAGGGGGACAGATTCCTCCGTGGCTTCAAGGAGGACGGAACTTTGATCGGAAGCAAGAAGGATCCTGAGGCAAATATGTGGCTGAATCCTCAGTCATGGGCCGTAATTTCGGGACTTGCAACAAAGGATCAGGCTGAAAAGGCGCTGGAATCCGTTCACAGAGAGCTGAACACCAAGTACGGTGCGAGAGTAATGGCGCCTTCCTACAGGGAGCATGCATTTGACGGTGCGCTTGCACTTCTCTTTAACGAGTCTACCAAGGAAAACGGCGGAATTTTCTCACAGCCTCAGGGCTGGATCATTCTTGCCGAGGCACTTTTGGGACATGGAAATCGTGCTTTTGAGTACTTCTCCGAGAGTTCACCCGCAAACATGAACGACAAGGCTGAGATCAGAAAGCTGGAGCCCTATTGCCACGGACAGTTCACCGAATCCGTTGATTCTCCTTTTGAGGGAAGATCTCATGTACATTGGCTCACAGGAACAGCTTCAACAGTTATGGTCGGCTGTGTGGAAGGTATTTTGGGCCTGCGCCCCGATTTCAACGGTATCAGGCTTTCACCTTCGATCCCTTCTGATTGGAAAGAATTCGAGGTTGAGAAAGATTTCAGAGGCAAACATCTTTCGATCAGGTATGTGAACAAGAACGGTTCCGAAAGCGGCGTAAAGAAGATCGTACTCAACGGAGAATGCATCGAGGGAGATTACATCCCTGCAGCAAAATTAAAGGCTGAGAATGAGATCGTTTGTGAGATGTAATTAGCTTTACTGATTATTTGCATTAAAAATTAAAAATTGATTAAAACAAAAAACAATGCTACTCTTTTTATAAGGGCAGCATTGTTTGTCTTTGAACCTTAAAATTATCATATGGAGGACCATCATGAAAAGCGTATCATTGTTTGATTATCTTCGCAGCAACACTTATCCCGGAAGAGGCATTCTCATCGGACGCTCCGAGGACGGCAAGTCAGCCGTAACTGCTTACTTTATTATGGGAAGAAGCGTTAACTCACGTAACCGCATCTTTGTAACGGAAGGAGACGGTATCAGGACCGAGGCCTTCGATCCTTCAAAGATGGTCGACCCCAGTCTCATCATCTACAGACCCGTTCGAGTTCTCGGAAACAAGACGATCGTTACAAACGGAGATCAGACAGACACGATCTATGAACTCATGGACAAGCAGCAGACTTTTGAGCAGGCCCTCAGAACCAGAGAATTTGAGCCTGATGCTCCCAACTACACCCCCAGAATTTCCGGTATCATGCATGTGGACGACGGAAAGTTCAACTTTGCACTCTCTATTTTAAAGAGTAATGACGGCGATCCGAGCACATGCAATCGTTTCACTTTCGCATACAACGCTCCCGCAGCCGGTGAAGGCCACATCATCCACACCTACATGGGCGACGGAAATCCTCTTCCCAGCTTCAGCGGCGAACCTGTTAAGACAGACGTTTCCGGAGACATCGATGCTTTCACTGAGAATGTCTGGAACGCATTGAACGAAGATAACAAAGTTTCTCTTTTCGTAAGATTCATCGACATCGCAACAGGAAAAGCAGAAACAAGGATCGTAAACAAGAATAAATAGTTTTTTTAAACCAACATACCATATCACTGTAAATCAGGCATATATAAGGAGAACGAAATGAAAGAAATGGAATTAAAATACGGTTGTAACCCCAACCAGAAGCCTTCTAAGATCTTTATGAACGAGGGCGAGCTCCCTATCACCGTACTTAACGGAAGACCCGGATACATCAATCTTTTGGATGCATTCAACGGCTGGCAGCTTGTTTCGGAGCTGAAAAGAGCCACAGGACTTCCCGCAGCAACTTCATTCAAGCATGTTTCACCTGCCGGAGCTGCAGTAGGCAAGGCGTTAAACGATGTTGAAAAGCAGATCTATTGGGTAACGGAGTTTGAACAGCTTTCACCTCTCGCGTCCGCATATGCACGTGCAAGAGGCGCTGACAGAATGTCCAGCTTCGGCGATTTCATTTCTCTTTCGGATGTTTGCGATGTTGACACCGCAAAGCTTGTTAAGAGAGAGGTTTCCGACGGTATCATCGCTCCCGGTTATGAGCCCGAGGCACTTGAGATCCTTAAGGCAAAGAAGAAGGGCAATTATTGCGTGATTCAGATCGATCCCGCTTACAAGCCCGCTCCCATCGAGCACAAGGAAGTTTTCGGTGTTACTTTCGAACAGGGAAGAAATGAACTTGTGATAGATGCCAACATGCTCACCAACATTGTTTCCGATAATAAGGAACTTCCCGAGGAAGCAAAACTTGATTTGATTATTTCGCTTATTACGTTAAAATATACTCAGTCCAATTCCGTTTGCTATGCAAAGGGCGGACAGGCTATCGGTATCGGTGCGGGACAGCAGTCAAGGATCCATTGCACACGTCTTGCCGGCCAGAAGGCTGACAACTGGTGGCTTCGTCAGGCACCTCAGGTTCTCGGCCTCAAATTCAGAGAGGACATCGGAAGAGCCGACAGAGACAATGCCATCGATCTTTACATCGGTGAAGAGAGCGAAGACGTGCTTGCAGACGGAAAGTGGCAGAACATCTTTACCGAAAGACCTAAGGAATTTACAAGAGAGGAGAAAAAAGCCTGGATCAAAAAGAATACCGGTGTATCCCTCGGATCGGATGCTTTCTTCCCCTTCGGCGATAACATCGAAAGAGCATATAAGTCCGGTGTTTGCTACATCGCAGAGCCCGGCGGGTCGGTTCGTGACGACAATGTCATTCAGGCATGCAACGATCACAACATGACAATGTGCTTCACAGGTATCAGACTTTTCCATCACTAAAATGAACGAAAATGTCGATAAATACAAGGATATAATCGAGCTTCCCCACCATGAATCTGCGGAAAGAAAGCATATGCCTTTATATGACAGAGCGGCCCAGTTTGCACCTTTTGCGGCA
The DNA here is from genome assembly GCA_024691875.1 of Lachnospiraceae bacterium. Taxonomy (GTDB): domain Bacteria; phylum Bacillota; class Clostridia; order Lachnospirales; family Lachnospiraceae; genus RGIG3528. The sequence continues at coordinate 9,501 of JAILNG010000116.1, forward strand.
CTTACGGGGTTTGACGATGACGTGGAGGAAACCGAAAGAGTGACAGCCGATAAGGCTGAGATCTCAGAAGACCGATTGATCCGCATGGACGAGAGACTAAACTTCTTTTTGTTAAAGATAAGGGAACAACCCGAAGTAGAGATCACCGTGTTTGAAGCGGACGACAAAAAAGAAGGAGGCTGCTACAAAGATATTAAAGGCCGGATAAAGAAATATGATGAGAATGAAAAAAAATTGTATTTTATCGACGGACGGGTAGTAGCACTTGATTCGATCACGCATATTTACGGCATGGAAGAATAAATTGCGCATTATTTAACAAAGCAGGATTTCAGATCAACCCAAATTTAGCAATATTTTTGGGTTGATTTTTTTGGTTAATCTATGCTATAATTTTACAACATTTGAGGCTAAAACCTTGAAAATAAGGTAAGGTTAACGATTAACCAAATTCAAAAGTCTATCGAAATCAACAACCGAAAGGAAGTCATAATATGGTTACTTTAAAGGATGTGGCAGAAAAATGTAACGTGACCACTGCCACAGTATCCAACATAATAAACGGCAAATCAAAGGCCAGTGCCGAGACAAGGGAGAGAGTTCTGGATACCATCAAGGAACTGGGCTATCAGCCGAATGTGATCGCGAGAGGCCTTAGAGGAAAGAAGACCGGAACAATTGGGATCATAGTTGAGGATATTACGCTCTTCGATGCGCCCAAGATCATAGTCAGCATAATGAACTACTGTGCGGAAACGGGATATCATGCGGTTATTGAAAATATGAGATACTACATGCGCACCGAGATCGCTACATCAATGGATGAAAAGCTGAAATATAAAAAGGATGTGGCGGATGCGGTTGCCAAAATGAGAGCCATGAGGGCTGACGGACTGATCTTTCTGGCGTGCCATGCAAGAAAGAACATAGATGTGCTTCCGCCGGATCTGGATTTCCCGGTTGTAATGGTTTATTCTTATATCGATAACCCGGAGATACCGGTTTACGTCCTTGACGACGAGAATTGCAGCTACAATGCCGTAAAGTACCTGATAGACAACGGGCACAGAAAGATCGGTATTATTGCCGGAGCCAATGACAATCTGCATGCGCAAAAGAGGATCATAAGCTATCAAAAAGCGTTGTTTGATGCCGGGATCCCCTTTGATCCGGAACTTGTCTATGCAGACAAGTGGAGCAGAAAATGCGGATACGACGGATTGAAGAAATTTGTAAGCATGGGAGTTACAGCGGTTTATTGCCTGAACGATGAGATGGCGGGCGGAGCTTATGACTATGCGAGAGAAGCGGGCCTGGAGATTCCGAAAGACATTTCCGTTGTCGGACATGATAATCGTGAAATCGCCGATTACTTTAATCCTAAACTCACAACGATCGATCTTCCGCTTTACGAACTTGGATTCAGAGCGGCAAGAAGAATAGTGGCCATGATAGAGGGAAAGCCGCCTGTAGAAGGCGATCAGACTGTATTACAGTGTACGTTTATTCCCAGAGAATCGGTTAAAAAAATTTAGAATTATAAAATGACATATTCAAAATCGCAACATTTGCTTGGTCAAATGTTGCTTTTTTTTGTTCAATAATGAAAAATGAAATCGGTTGCTTAATGTTAAAAAAATAACTTTACGCAACCAAATATTGTGCAACATATACAAAAATACGGGCTTGATTTTGGTAATAATGGACAAAGGAAACAATATGTGCAAAAACCGTATTGACAAATTGCACAATATGCGTTTATAATCCAAACATAGGTTAACCGATTAACCAAAAGCAATATTCGGGCAATTATTGATTATTTATGATTATAAAATAGTGATAAATGAGAAGACAGGATTGACAGACGTTATGAGGAAAAACACGGAAACAACCGAAAAGCAGGCAAAAAAGAAAACTACAAGAACGATCATCATCGTTGCGGCAGTTGTGGCAGCGTTAGCTCTGATCATTTTTCTCATGAAGCATGGTGAGGAAAAGAACTATAAGTATAAGTATGAAGGCTACGACCTGACAGCGGATGTTAAGGGGACCGAGAGAGAAGATTCTTATACAAAATATCTTGCCAAACATGATGTAAATGCAGAACCCAGACTTTCGGGCAACGGCATTGAGATCGACCTGGGGAATTATGTTTCCGGAGAGGGCGTTAAGTTCGTCGAAAGTTTTGAAGGACGCAACAATGTTCTTTACACCGATAATGAATCCATGGTCACTTGGAAAGTCAATGTTCCCGAAAGCGGTTTCTACAATCTTCAGATGGATTACTTCGCAACACAGTCCAGAGGAGTGGCAGTAGAAAGAGGCATCTACATTAACGGAGCTCTTCCTTTTGCGGATGCGGGTAATATGCTTTTTACCAGGATCTGGAAAGACGGCGGTGAGAAGAGAGTAGATAACCAGGGAAACGAAATTCGTCCCACTCAGGTGGAAGTTTTTGATTGGCAGACGGGCTACTTCAGAGACGACATGGGTTACATCACCGAACCTTACAAATTCTGGCTTGAAGCCGGTGAACAGACCATCGGACTTGAAGCGGTAAATGAACCCGTTGCGATCTCTTCGCTCAGGATCGTTTCCGTTGAAGACGAGCACAGCTATGACATGTACTGCGCAGAAAATGCAGGCAAGAAAGACAACGCTTCCGGAAAAGACATCATCAATAAAATACAGGGTGAAGAATCGACACTTCGTTCGGAAGCTTCATTATATGCAAAATATGACAGAGCTTCATCGACGACTCAGCCCTACAGTGTAATGAACACGATATTAAACTACATCGGCGGAGATCCCTGGAGCACTTCGAGCCAGTGGATCGAATGGGAGACGGAAATTCCGGAAGACGGATTTTACAACATAACCGTCAAAGGGCGTCAGAACTACGCCAGAGGACAGGTTTCGGTAAGAAGCCTTTACATTGACGGAGTTATTCCTTTCGACGAGGCAAAGATCATCGAATTTGATTACGATAACGACTGGCAGGTAAAAACTCTTTCCGACGAGAACGGAGAAGCCTATAAATTCTACCTGACAAAAGGAAAGCATACGATCCGCCTGGAAGCTACACTCGGTAAAGCGGGCGCAATCCTTGAAGAACTTGAAGATTCCGTTTTCAGGCTGAATCAGATCTACAGAAGAGTTCTTATATATACGGGCGCAACCCCCGACAAATACAGAGATTACAATATCGATCAGTATTATCCCGAGATCATCGAAGCTATGGATATCGAATCGAGGAGATTATTCAAGATCATTGACGATACGGTGGAATACACCGGACAGAAAGCCGATAAGATCGGAACGGCAGTTACGGTTGCCAGCCAGCTTGAAAGATTTGTTGAGAAACCTTTCAAGATCTCATCCGAATTTGTTTCTTTCAGAGACAACATCACTTCGATGGGTACGGCGATCCTCTCCATGAGCGAAACGAAACTTGATGTGGACTACATTGTTGTTTCATCCGCGGGAGATGAGATCGAAAAAGATAAGACCAACATCTTCAAAAAGTTGGCTCACGGAGTAAGATCTTTCATTGCCAGCTTCATTGTTGACTATGATGCGGTGGGAGATGTTTACGATGAAAAGACAGATAAGATCTTAAAGATCTGGGTAACGACCGGTCGTGATCAGGGAACTATCATTAAGACAATGATCGATGATGCGTTCACTCCTCAGACGGGTATCAAAGTAAACGTTGAGATCGTTAACGCCGATGCACTTCTGGGCGCGGTAGTTGCAGGACAGGGACCTGACGTGGTTCTTTCCATTGCAAACGGATTCCCCGTAAACTATGCACTCCGTAACGGAGCTGTGGACCTCACGGAATTTGATGATCTTGATGAAGTGCTTGAAGAGTTCTACCCGAGTGCTTATGAGCCTTATAAGTTCAACGGCGGTATTTACGGACTTCCCGAGACTCAGACTTACAACCTTCTGTTCTACAGAAAAGATGTTTTGGAAGAGCTGGGACTTGAAGTTCCCAATACATGGGATGATGTTATAGGAATGCTTCCCACCATTCAGGGAAACAACATGGAGTTTTGTATTCCGGCAGCTTCTTCTTCAACAGCGGATGTATCGCTTTACTACACATTGCTTTACCAGATGGGCGGCGGTCTTTACGACAAAGACGGAATGACCACTACGGTAAACAATGAGCAGGGCGTAAATGCATTTGAAATGTACACGAGATTGTTTAACGATTACGGCTCGCCTACGGAATATGACTTCATCAGCCGTTTCCGTTCGGGACTCATGCCGATCGGTATTTCAAACTATGCAACCTATAATACACTGGTTGTTTCCGCACCCGAGATCAGAGGCCTTTGGGATTTCACATTGATCCCCGCCATGGCTTCCGAAGACGAGAACGGAAATACGGTATTGAATCGTTCGGTACACTCTGACGGTGTGTGCTGCATGATGATCCAGAGCGATGATCAGGAGATCAAGAACATGGGCTGGGAATTCATGAAATGGTGGGTAGGTTCCGAAAGCCAGGTTCGTTTCGGACGTGAGATGGAAGCTCTTCTCGGAAGCTCCGCCCGTTACGCAACGGCAAATGTCAATGCGTTTGTCCAGCTTTCCTGGAGTGCTCATGCGATAGATGTTCTTTCCGAACAAAGAAAGACAACCGTTGGAATGAGAGAAGTAGCCGGAGGTTACTATCTGAGCAGACACGTTACCAACGCGGTGCGTAAGGTGATCAATGCTAAGGAAGACCCGAGAGAGACGATCCTTGATTATGCGATCACCATTGACGAAGAGCTCACAAAGAAACGTAAGGAATTTGGACTTCCTACAGCGGAAGACTGAAAGAGGATTGATACATGAAAGAATATCTTAGAAAATATTTCATATTGAGAAAACACAATGCATCAGTCATGTGGAAGAAAGCCAAGATCAATAAGATGTGCTACCTTTTCCTTGCACCTTACGCTATTTTGTTCTTTGCCTTTTACATTTTGCCTGTTTGTTCATCAATTGTTTTGAGTTTTACGGATTACAACATTCTTGAAGCACCGAATTTTGTGGGAGTTAAAAACTATCTGAATCTGATACTTCAGGATGATGTCTTCCTTATCGGTGTAAAAAATACATTCCTGATCGCGGTTATCACCGGACCTCTCGGATACATTATGGCCTTCCTTTTCGCATGGCTCATAAACGAACTTCCGAGATGGCTGAGAACAATAGCGGTCATCGTGTTCTATGCACCGTCCATCGCAGGCAACGTTTATCAGATCTTCACAATCTTCTTCAGAGGTGATGCTTACGGATATGTAAACGCATTCCTGACGGAGTGGGGCTTTATAGATGCTCCAAAGCTTTGGCTGACCGATCCGAAGTATATGCTTCCGATCTGTATGATCGTAATCCTCTGGATGTCTCTGGGAACAGGATTCCTTTCCTTCGTTGCCGGCCTTCAGGGAGTTGATAAGAGTTTGTTTGAAGCGGGCTACGTTGACGGCATCAAGAACAGATGGCAGGAACTCTGGTACATTACATTACCCAGTATGAAGCCCATGCTTCTCTTTGGTGCGGTAATGGCCATAACAAACTCCTTCAGTGTTTGTAACCAGACAATGGCACTTTGCGGATATCCTTCCACGGACTACGCTGCAAGAACAGTCGTAACTCACCTTTTCGACTATGGTTTTTCCAGATTTGAAATGGGTTATGCTTCGGCAATTGCGACAATGCTTTTCCTGGTAATGATCTTATGTAAGAAATTCGTAACCAATATATTGCAAAGAGTAGGTACGTGACGTGGGAAAATACAAGACACAAAAAGCATACAGAAAGCCTCTCATAAAGAGGAGAAAACCCAACCGTTCCGTCGGTGGAGATATCGGTATCTATTTTGTACTTTTCCTCTTCGCCATCGCAATGGTTTTCCCGTTGGTATTTGCGGTATCAAGTGCTTTAAAGCCCCTTGATGAACTGTTCAGATTCCCGCCGACGATATTTGCGAGAAATCCCAGCTTTGATAACTTCTCGGATCTTTTTGTCACGATGAGTAAATCATGGGTCACTTTCTCAAGATACGTTTTTAACACCATATTTTCAACCGTGGTTGGAACAGTGGGACATATAATGCTTGCTTCATTGGCAGCATTTGTACTTGCAAAGTACGATTTCCCGGGTGGAAAAACGTTCTTCACCATCGTAGTTACGGCACTCATGTTCAGCGGATACGTAACGGGTATTCCGAACTACATTATTATGAGTAAGCTCAATATGATCGACACCTATTGGGCTATCATTATTCCGGCGTTTGCAGCGCCCATGGGACTCTTCCTTATGAAGCAGTTCATGGAAGGAATACCGATGTCACTTATTGAGGCAGCAAAGCTCGACGGAGCCGGAATCGGTAGAATCTTCATGACGATCATTCTTCCGCTGGTAAAACCCGCCTGGCTTACACTTATGATCTTCGACATTCAGGCTTTATGGAATGCCGATGCAAAGATGTACATCTATTCCGAAGAAAAGAAGATGCTTACATATGCATTGCAGCAGATCTCCAGCGGCAACCTGATCGCAAGAACAGGACAGACTGCAGCGGTAATGGTTGTAACGATGGTTGTCCCGATCTTGGCATTCATGCTTTCTGAAAGCCAGGTTCTCGAAACAATGGCCAGTTCCGGACTTAAAGATTAAAACAAGAGGAGTGCTTAGTATGAAGAGCATGAAAAAAATAATATCCTTCATATTGATGACCGCAATGGTGATCGCCGTTGCTTCACCCCTCGTTGCTTTAGCGGATGAGGGCGTTGAGAAAGGATACACCTACACCTACGACTATTGGGGAGAGGTCCAGTATTCACCGGATGCTTATTCGGTAGTCGGTGTCTATACAGCAGGACAGCTTGGAATTGATGACGGATTTAAAAATCCCGACGGATTGTTCATAAAAGACAGATTTGTCTTTGTGTGCGATACCGGAAACAACAGAGTCATTCAATGGGAAAGAACGGATAACGATGATTTCAGACTTGTAAGGATCATCAAAGAGATCAATGGTGACATAGCAATCAATAAGTTATCCGGTCCCACTGATGTGTTCATGACGGACGATGGTTCCATTTACATCTGTGACAAAGGAAACCAAAGAATTCTTAAGCTTGATAAGGATTTGAATTTCCTTATGGAATACACAAAACCTGATGAAGCTACTTTCGATCAGACAATTTCCTTCCTTCCCGATAAACTCATAGTTGATTCCGAGGGAAGAGTTTATGCGGTCTGCGACAACGTAAACAAAGGTATCGTAAAATACGAAAGAGACGGCAAATTCAGCGGATTTTTCGGTGCTATGCCCGCAAAATACAGCTGGTACAAGTACTTTTGGAAGAGATTCATCGCATCCGACGCTCAAAGAATGGCTATGGAGAATTTCGTTCCCACAGAGTACGATAATATAGCGATTGACTCGGAAGGCTTCTTCTATGCATGCACCATTAACGTAACCGGTAATGACAGCAGCGAAGAGCCTGTAAGACGTTTGAATCTTCTGGGTAAGAACATCCTGATAGAGAACGGATATGATGAGGTTATCGGTGATCTTCAATGGGGTACATTCGCCGGATACAACGGACCTTCTCTTTTCCTGGATGTCACTGCTCTTGATAATCAGGTCTATGTCTGCATGGACAAGACCAGAGGCAGGCTTTTTGCTTACGATGAACAGGGAAATCTCCTCTATGCATTCGGAGGCGTGGGAAACATTGAAGGGAACTTCAGAGGTCCCGTGGCACTGGATCACATGGGAAATGATCTCTTTGTTCTTGATTCCATTGAGAATTCCTTTACGGTTTTCACTCCCACTGAGTACGGAAATCTGATATTCGAAGCTCTTGATGAGTACGACAGAGGTGATTACATAGCATCCGGTGAGACATGGGAAAAGGTTAAGGAACTTAACGGAAACTGTGATCTGGCCTACATCGGAATCGGACGTTCACTCCTCAGACAAAAGAAGTACGGCGAAAGTCTTGTTTACTTCAAGACAAAGTGGGACACCGATCACTACTCAAAAGCTTTTAAGAGATACAGAAAAGAGTGGGTGGAAAAATACATCGGATGGATCTTTCTTGCATTCTTTGCTGTTCTGATCGCTCCTCTTGCAGTTAAGAGAGTAAAGCAGATCAAACATGAAATTGATACCGCAGATATTTTTAAACCCGGTAAAGATCAGGAGATAAAATGATTGCAGCACTTAAAGACAAAAATAAATACAAGAAGTTCATAAAGGATTTCAAGTTCGCTTTTTACTGCCTGACTCATCCTCTTGACGGCTATTGGGATCTTACACACGAAAAAAGAGGAAGTGTGTTGGTGGCAACCGTTATCCTTTTGCTGGTTTTGGTTGCAAGGCTGATGTTCCTTGGATGCACCAGCTTCCTGTTTGTTCAGGTAAACTGGGCAAGGATCAACATCTTTACCTACATTGCAAGTATTATTTTTCCGCTTGCACTCTTCGTGGTAGGCAACTGGGCACTTACAACATTGTTTGACGGTAAGGGAAGACTGATGCAGATCTACACTGCCTCATGTTATTCAATGTTACCATATGCGCTTATCACGATTCCTTTAAGTATTGTTTCAAATGTTCTTTCAAGCGATTTCGCTGAGGTGGTGGGGATCTTAAGTACATTGTCTCTCGTGTGGTCAGTTATACTCTTTATCTGCAGCAATATGCAGATCCACGAGTTTTCACTTTTAAAGACATTGCTTTTCATTTTTGCAACGATCATTGCAATGGCTATTATGATTTTTATCCTTTTGCTTTTCTTCTCAATGATCAGCGAAGGTGTTTCATACTTTGTATCCATTTACAAAGAGATCATGTACAGAGTTGGATAGACCGGAGGAGAGGCTGATGTATTACAACAAAGAAGAACGTAAAAAAGAAATGGAAAAAGCCTTTAAAAAAGAGCTGTTGAATCTGGTTCCGGTAATGATCCTTATCGTTGTTATCGTAGTCGGTGCACTTCTTGTTTTACATTTTACCGATAACAGTAAAGAACTTGAGATCATTGATGTAAATGAGTATTCGGGGTCAAAAGATATTGTTAAGCTTGAAAACGATGATCTGCTTTTTGAAATGGATCCTGCAACAACTTATTTCACCGTTACAAACAAAAAGTCAGGGGAGATCTGGTACTCGAACCCCGCAAATGTTGCTCAGGATTCACTTTCACTTCCGAGTGAAAAAAACAATATCAATTCAACATTGATCGTCAATTACAGTGATCAGAAAGGTTCAGAAAACAAGTACAACAATTACGAATTCTGTATTTCGGGCAAAACTTACGACATTGTTACAGAAGACAACAAGGTTAAAGTAAAATACACGATCGGAAAGGTCCAAAAGGAATTCATCATCCCAACTATTTGTTTTGGCGACAGATTTGAAGAACTCATTTCAAAAATGGAAAAGAATGACGCCAACGGTGTTAAGGATTATTACAAAAAATACGACATCAACAAATTAAGTACCAAGGATGCCGAGAAAAAAGACGAACTTCTTGCAAAGTGTCCCGAATGGGAAGAAATTGGGGTTATATATGTTCTCAGAGATAATGTCAAAGATAACCTTAAGACTAAATTTGAAAGAGTGTTTTTGGCTGCGGGGTACACCGAAGAAGAGTATATTTACAACAAAGAACATTATGCCGGAGAAGCCGCACAGGACAAGCCGGTTTTCAATATCGAAATAGATTACAGTCTGGACGGTAATGACCTGAAGGTTGATGTTCCGATTTCTGAGATTGAATACAAAAAGAGTTATCCTATCGTATCGCTTTTGGTTCTTCCGTATTTCGGAGCAGGAACCTGGGAAGAAGAGGGCTCAATGCTTGTTCCCGAGGGCGGTGGTTCATTGATCAATTTCAATAACGGTAAAACGAATCAGAGTGCATACTACGCAAATGTTTACGGATGGGATTATGCTACAAGAAGAGAATCTCTTGTTCATGAAACACGAGTAAGCTATGGCGTTTTCGGAATCAGAAAAAATGATGATTCCTTCCTCTGCATCCTCGGAGACGGAGCAGGATACGCCTCCATCAGAGCTGATGTGGCAGGAAAGACCTCAGGTTACAACATTGTATATGCAGATTATACGATACTTCACAGAGAAGAAGTTGATGTTGCCGAAAGAATGAACGGAAAGATGTACATGTACGAGCAAAAGATCCCCGATGAAACATTGAAAATGACCTACAGGTTCATTGATTCTTCAGAGATCATTGACATGAGTAAGGCATACAATGACTATCTCAGCAAAGAACTTGGAGATACATTTGTACTTAATGATGATACCGATGTTCCGGTTGCGGTTGAGGTGCTCAGTGCGGTCGATAAGGTTGAACAGGTTCTGGGAGTTCCGGTTTCAAGGCCGTTGGCTCTTACGACCTATGAGGAGGCTGTCGATCTGATCGAAAAGATCAAAAATGTGGGCGTTTCAAATCTTTCAATTAAGCTTTCAGGCTGGATGAACGGCGGTATCAATCAAAAGATGCTTACAAGAACAAAGCTGGTTCACAGGCTGGGAAGTAAGAAGGATTTCAATAAACTCTTGGATTATGTGAAAGAAGCGGACATCCCCTTGTACTTGGATGCAGTTACCGAATACGAGTACGATACCAACATTTTTGAAGGGTTCTTTGTCTACACAGACGCTGCTTGTTACGCAAACAAAAAGAGAGCAGAGCTCACCAATTTCTCAACGATCTACTTCGGAGGAGAAGACGGTGATGATTACTTCCTTTTGAAGCCTTCGATCATTGTTAAAATGATGGAAAACATCAAAGAATATGCCCTTAAAAAGGGAGCTTACGGTGTTTCTTTCAGAGATGTCG
>JAILNG010000214.1 GCA_024691875.1 Lachnospiraceae bacterium
TTCATCATTGTACCTGCCCACGATGATGTCTCCGTTCACGTGGATCTTTACAATGAAGACCTCTCTTCCGTTTTGGATCTGTTTTGTGACGCCCTTGTAACGATTCACTATCTCAATGTTGGTGTATCGAAGATCGGTTTCATCTCCGTTCACAAAGATAAAATCGCGTCCGGGTACCGAATGGGGTTTTATGCCGTAGCGGGAATAAACATTGATCTGGCTTCCGTAGTCCGCCACAAAGAGATGGGAACCGCGCTTCATGATCTTATGATTCGAATAGTAGAAAAGATCATCTATATCAAAGGTGTAAATGAATTCGGGAGAATATAAATAGAGGAAAGAGCGTTTTTCAAGATAGATGGGTGTCTTAATGTAGACACCGTTATCCCTTAGATTGATCAATATCACCGCCTTCTCAAAAGGAAGGGGATTCTTCTTTCCTTCTTTGTAATCATCCACAAAAGAAAAGAGGTCTTTCTTGGACTTTAAAACGTCATGAGCCTTCACGTAGGCAGAATGAGCCAAAGCCTCGGAGCTGAAGCTACCGAGGCTTATGTGCTTTTCTTTTACCGTTATTGAGGCTCGGTAGAGCACCGAACCGTCTTTTTTCGGAATGACGTAAACTCCTGCTTTCATGGATTCACCTGTGTGAATGCGGATATTGATCCGCTTTATCGGGATTTACAATATTAAAATGAGTGGCACTGTAAGCCGGGTTATGTATCAAGCGATCATCTTTCTTGACTGTACGTTACCGCACAGCTCCCATACGAGGTTACCCCCGCATGACGCAACCGACCCGAAAGCACGGCGGGCTACCGTATAGCTTTCTGCATGGTTTTGCTTCGGATGGGGTTTGCATTGGCCCTTCGTGTTACCACGAAGGCGGTGGTCTCTTACACCGCCGTTTCAGCATCACCGCTTGCGCGGCTGTTTCTTTTCTGTTGCACTTTCCTTCAGGTCACCCTGACCGGCCGTTAGCCGGCATCCTGCCCTGTGAAGCCCGGACTTTCCTCTGTCGATAATGACAGCGACCGCCTGTGCCACTCAAGTTACTTTTTAGTTTATACCGGGAAGTAGCTTCCTCCGATGAACTCTCTTAAGATCGAATTCTTCGGTACATCCTCTGCGGGAGCTGCAAGGAAGAAATCGAGGAACTTAAGAAGGCGCTTTGCTTCGGGGTACTCTTCGCTGTCCTCGGGAACATTAAAGAGCAAAGGTTCAGCGTAGGTCTTGAGCTCGGAAAGCTCATAGATCAATGCTGAGTTAAAGAAGACATCCGCACCTTCCTGGAAGGGGAAGATGTTTTCTTCTTCTCCGAGGCGAACGGAAGGCCACATGGAGATGCTCTTCTGAGCGGAAGCTCCACGGGTTCTTGCGTCGCGGACGATCCTTCGGAGCAGTCTTGCATCCGTTGTGGGGATCCTGTTGTGTTCATCCAGGTTAAGCTGGGTGAGAGCGGAAATGTAGATCTTAAACTTACTCTCAACGGGCAGTTTGTAGGAAAGGGCGTCGTTCAGTCCGTGTATGCCTTCTATAACAAGGATGTCCTCGGGGCCGAGCTGCTTAAAGTTTCCTTTGTACTCGCGAAGTCCGGTCTTAAAGTTGAAGCTGGGAAGCTCAACTCTCTTGCCTTCAAGAAGAGCTGACATGTCAGTGTTGAACTGCTCAACGTCGATGGCTTCGAGGCACTCAAAATTGAAGTTTCCGTCAGCGTCGCGGGGAGTGTCCTCACGGTTCTTGAAGTAGTCGTCCACTCCGATGGGGTGAGGAGTCATGCCCAGTGTTCTCAGCTGAATGGAAAGCCTGTGGGAGAAGGTGGTCTTACCGGAAGAGGAAGGACCTGCGATCATTACAAACTTTACGCCGGGGCGTGCCTTGATCTGAGCCGCGATGTCTCCGATCTTCTTTTCCATGAAGGCTTCCTGAACGAGAATGGTGTCGCCCAGACGTCCCTCGCGGATGGTGTCGTTCATGGCACCCACCGTCTGAATGCCCATGATCTTGCCCCACTCGTCGCTTTCCTTAAGGGTTGCGAAAAGGTGAGGTCTGTCATCGTAGGTGGGAACGGTGGTGGGAGCATCCTTTGTGGGAACGAGCAGCATGAAGCCGTTGTCGTAAGCCTGAAGGTCAAAGACCTTAAGGATGCCGGTACTTCCGGGCATGTAGCCGTAGAAGTAATCCTCGTAGTTCTCTATCGAGAAAAGGTTCATTCTGGAAGCGCGGCGGTACTTGAAAAGATTTTCCTTATCGTTCATGCCTCTTTCCAAAAAGAGCTTTCTTGCTTCTCTGGTGTTTACGGAACGCTTGTTGATCACGATGTCTGCGTCGATGATCCTCTTCATCTCTTCCTTAATGGAATTGATGTCGTCGTTCGTAAGCTTGTCAAAAGCTCCGATCTCACCGTAGACGCCGCAGCCTACCTTGTGCATGATGCGGACGTCACGTCCCTTCTTGGGGCCGTAAACGTTAAAGATGGCCTTAAGAAGCACAAAGATCAGTGCCCTGCTGTAGGTCTTGTTTCCTGCGCTTGTGGAAAGATCAAGAAACTCAACGGTGTCTCCGTTATTGGGCATCTTGAAAAGTTCCCTTAAATTCCCATTATTCTTCGCAAGAATAACGGGGTACTTGTACTCATTCTTAAAATCTTCCGCGATCTGCGCGAAAGTGGTTCCGTATTCATATTCTTTTTCAACTCCGCATACGGTTAATTTCATCCTCTATCCTCCTGATATCATTATATAATTCATCTCGGCGGGCAGCAGCCTTCTCTCCGCTGTCAGCTTTAATCTTTTTTAAAACAGTCTCTTTGGAAGCCTTTTCTTTTTCAAGATACTTAAGGTAAATGTCATGGGGAAGCACATCCACAGTCTTTTGATGATCATCTGCGCTGATCCCTGAAGGGCATCCTTCTTTAGCCTGAACCGCCCTGTAAATGAAGTAGAATTTTCCCTCATCCTCTTCGATCCTCACAGCCTGAGCGACAAATCCCAGGTTTTTGAGGCCTTCTTCGAAGCCCTCAAGATCGGACTGAGGGGAAAGGATCAATTCCTTTGCGGCTTTTGCTTTTTTCAGTTCCTTTTCCAGAATGGACAGGATCAGAGGGCCGCCCATTCCCGAGATCAGAATTGTATCCGTCTCCCCTTCCCCAAGCCTCTGAAGGCCGTCGGAAAGGCGGAGCTCGATCTTGTCAGCCAAGCCTGCTTCCTTAACATTTTCTTCTGCTTTTTCCAAAGGTCCCCGTCGTAAGTCCATGGCAAGCACCTTGGTGGAAACTCCCGATTGGATCAGGAATATCCCTGTGTGGGCGTGGTCGCAGCCGACGTCAGCCACACTGTTTCCGTGCGTTACCATGGAAACCACGGTCTGTAAACGTTTACTTAAACGTATCATGCTTTAATCCAAATAGTCTCTGAGCTTCTTTGCACGTGTGGGATGGCGCAGTTTTCTTAGAGCCTTTGCTTCGATCTGACGGATACGCTCACGGGTAACGTTGAATTCCTTACCCACTTCTTCCAAAGTGCGCTGTCTGCCGTCATCAAGTCCGAAACGAAGGCGAAGCACCTTCTGCTCACGATCCGTGAGAGTTCCCAGAACTTCCCTGATCTGCTCCTGAAGGAGGGTGAATGCCGCTGCCTCCTGAGGAGTGGGCATGTGATCATCCTCGATGAAATCGCCGAGGTGAGAATCTTCCTCTTCACCGATGGGTGTTTCGAGAGAAACGGGTTCCTGAGAGATCTTCTGTATCTCACGGACACGCTCTACGGGTATTCCCATTTCCTTTGCGATCTCTTCCGGTCCGGGCTCGCGTCCCAGTTCCTGAAGGAGCTGTCTCTGAACACGGATCAGTTTATTGATGGTTTCAACCATGTGCACGGGGATACGAATGGTTCTTGCCTGATCCGCAATGGCACGGGTGATGGCCTGACGGATCCACCATGTTGCATAGGTTGAAAACTTGTAGCCTTTACGATAATCGAATTTCTCAACTGCTTTGATGAGGCCCAGGTTACCTTCCTGAATGAGATCAAGGAACTGCATTCCGCGGCCTACGTATCTCTTTGCGATTGAAACAACGAGACGAAGGTTTGCTTCCGCAAGACGGTTCTTTGCCACTTCATCGCCCTGCTCCATCTTCTTTGCAAGTTCCAGTTCTTCCTGTGCGGAAAGAAGGGGAACCTTACCGATCTCTTTAAGATACATTCTTACGGGATCCTCGAGAGAAACTCCCTCGGGAACGCTTAAGTCGATCTTTGAAAGGTCTTCGATCTCATCAAGCTCCGCTACGATGTCGTCGGGCTCAAGAAGGTCATCCTCTTCTCCGCCCACCATGTTGTCATCCATGATCCTGAGGACATCTATGCCTGCCTTATCGAGAGCGTCGTAAATCTTCTCTGTCTTCTTCTCGTCCAGTTCCATATCCTGAAAAGCATCGTTGATCTCCTGGATCTCAAGTGTGTTTTTCTTTTTCTTGCCGACAGCGATCAAAGTGTTGATCTTCGCTTCGAACTCCGCTGCCTTGGGGTCGTTTTGTGCTGCATTGTCCTCTGTGGACTTTAAAATATTCTCTGCCATGTTTGTTCTCTTTTCTACAATAATTTGTTTGACCGATTTTTGAGCGAAACCTGAAGTTTCAGCAATTCATTGACTTTCTGTCCATCCCCCGCCTCTATTGCGGCATTGATCTGATCCTCTACTGAATTCAGCTTTATCTTACGGACTGTGTCTTCAATTGCTTTCGACCTCTCGGCATCGTTTACCTCACCGGGCAGATCGGTCTGAAAAATAACACCTACTTTTTCCTGTTCTTCCCTGTCTTCGAAGCAGCTGACGATCCTCGCTGCATTCACGCTTCCCGATTCCCTGCAAAAGTTGTAGGCAAGCTCTGCCACTTTTCGGTAGATCCCCTCGGAGAAATCCGAAGGCGAAACAACCGGGGCCAGCCTTGCGTAAAGCGTCGGGTCATCGGAAAGACAGGTCAAGAGCAATCTTTGCGGCTGAAGGATCTTGTCATCCAGCTTTTTTTCCGCCGCATTTTCAAATTTCTTTTTCGGGATCCGT
The DNA here is from genome assembly GCA_024691875.1 of Lachnospiraceae bacterium. Lineage (GTDB taxonomy): Bacteria > Bacillota > Clostridia > Lachnospirales > Lachnospiraceae > RGIG3528. Next base: position 5,062 of record JAILNG010000214.1, read on the forward strand.
TCCTCGCCGGTGTCAGTGCGATAGGACGGTCTCCTCGGTCCCTCCCTTCGAGCGGTCTCAATGACGAGCTCATGGAATTTTCGTGTATCGACATTATAGTGCTTTGCAAAGGCCTCTTCGTAAGTGCTCCTCTCGAGCTCATTGGAAAAATCCAACATTCGCCTTGCAACGCTCTCATAAAAGTCGTTTTTTTCTTTCGGGTCTTCCATATTGAATCCGGATGCCAGTATCCTGATCTCAAAGAAGAAGCTGCTTTCCGCATTGTCTATCCTCTTTTGGTACTCTTCGGCGCCCAGCGCCTTAATGAACTCATCGGGATCTTTGTGCGGTTTCATGTTGATCACCTTTACCGTGATCCCTCTCGCTTCCAGCATCGGAATGGCTCTTAAAGCGGCCTTTGTGCCGGCGCCGTCGGAATCGTAGGTAAGGTAGATTTCTTTAACGTATTTGGATAATTTCAGGGCGTTTCTGTCAGTCAGCGCCGTTCCCAATGAAGCAACGGCATTTGTGAAACCTGCCTGATGGAGAGAAATAACATCCATATAGCCTTCGCAAAGAAGAAATGCATTCTTTCCGGAATGTCTGGCGTAATTCAGGCCGTATAAGTTGTTTCCCTTATCAAATACTTTTGTTTCCGGCGAATTCAGGTACTTCGGTTCGCCGTCTCCCATGACACGTCCCCCGAATGCGATGACACGGTCGCGTTCATCCATGATGGGGAACATTGCTCTGTTCCAGAACTTGTCCATGGCACCCTTTTCGTTGATGCTGACAAGTCCTGTCTCTTTCAAGAATTCATCACTGTAATCCTTGCTCTTTAAAAATTTATACAAATCATCACTGTAAGGCATAGAGTAGCCCAGCCCCCAATGACGAATTGTTTCGTCTGTAAGTCCTCTTTTTTTGAAGTAATTGATGGCCATCTGACCTCTTTCGGTCTTTCCCATCTTAAAAAAGTACTCGGCCGCCAATTTATTTACTTCAAAGAGTTTTTGTATGAAATTCCGGTTCCTCTTGTCTTCTTCGGTTTCCCTGACCTCCGGAAGATCTATGCCCGATCGGTCGGCAAGTTCCTTGACCGCTTCCTGGAAGGAAATGTTCTCGTACTCCATGAGAAAAGTGATGACGTTTCCGCCCTTATGACATCCGAAGCAGTAGAACATCTGCTTGTTGCCGTTCACAGAGAATGAGGGTGTCTTTTCCCCATGGAAAGGACAAAGTCCCCAGTAATTTGCTCCTTTTTTCTGGAGATGGACGTACATGCCCACCACATCCACGATGTCATTACGAGCAAAAACCTCTGCGATTGTCTCATCGGAATAGCGCATTTGAACCCTCGGTCTTTAGTAAACGTCCCAGCTGAAGGGAACCTTGATATCTTTAAATTTGTTCACCGCATATCGATCCGTCATGCCAGCCACGTAGTCGCAGACCACTCTTTCCTTGGTCTCGCCTTCTTTGTCCAGCATGGCCTTGTAATCATCCGGCAAAAGCTCGGGATGCTCAACATAGTGCAGGAACAATTCTATGACCAGCTCCTCCGCCTTGGATTCCTGTCCCTTGGCAATGGGGTTGGTGTAAACATTTTCAAACATCCACGCCTTTAAGTCCATGAGTATGTCGTTCATTTCCGGAGACATACGGACGTCGTCGGTGTCTATGCTTGTTTTGATGATGTCGTGAAGTTCGGTGTTCAGACGGCTGGTGAGGCCATGCCCAAGAACATCGGTAAAACGCTTCGGGATGTCATCTTCGGTAATGATGTTACCGCGGACAGCATCGTCTATATCGTGATTGATGTAAGCCATCTTGTCGGAAAGGCGGACCGCTCTGCCCTCAAGTGTCGCGGGAATGGTGTCCACCTGGTGGTTCAGGATACCGTTACGAACTTCCCAGGTGAGGTTAAGTCCCTTACCGTGCTTTTCGATGACGTCCACAACTCGTATGCTTTGCTCAAAGTGCTTGAAATGGCCGTTGCAGACCTCTTTCATGATGCGGTTCAAGGCTCTCTCTCCCGCATGGCCGAAGGGTGTGTGCCCCAGGTCGTGTCCGAGAGCGATGGCTTCCGTCAGGTCGTCGTTAAGGCGAAGAGACTTGGAAATGGCTCTGGCCGTCTGCGCCACCTCAAGGGTGTGGGTCAGACGTGTGCGGTAATGATCTCCCTCGGGAGCGAGGAAAACCTGAGTTTTGCCGCTGAGTCTTCTGAAAGCCTTTGAGTAGAGGATACGATCCCTGTCTCTCTGGTAGCAGGGGCGAAGATCGCACTCCTTTTCTTCTCTCAGCCTTCCTTTGGTGGAATCGGAAAAGCTCGCGTTGGGAGAAAGCACTTCATGCTCTCTTTCTTCCTGAAGTTCTCTGATGGTCCTGTCATGAATGGGAACGAGTTCAATCATTTAGCATCCTCCTTCCTGTCCGCACCCTCGGGAACGCAGCCGCGTGTGCAGCGTCCGTTCTTCGAAAAGATGCAACCACAGTAGTTCTGTCTGTACAGATCGTACTCCTTGGAAAGCTCGATGGACCTCTGGTAGCCGCCTTTTTTCTTAAAGTCGGAAGGGAGCCATTTGACGCCCTCCTCTTTGCAGACCCTTTCTCCGATCTCATTCAGCATGTCTGCATTCTTCATGGGAGAAATGGTGAGGGTGGTGGTGACAAGGTCGATGCCATGCTCTTTTGCAACTTTTGCAGTCTCCCGCAACCGAAGCTCGAAGCATTTTTTGCATCTGTCGCCTCCCTCCGGGCACTTTTCCAGATCTTTTGCCGCTTCAAAAAAGCGATCGGGATCGTACTTTCCTTCGATAAACCCCACCTCATGCTTGTGAGGCTGGTTGTCTATCAGTTTCTTTATTTCAACAACCCTCTTCTCGTACTCTTCTTTCGGGTAGATGTTGGGGTTGTAGTAGAAATCGGTTATTGCAAAGTAATTTGAAAGGTACTCGAACACGTAGGACGAGCAGGGCCCGCAGCAGGAGTGCAGAAAAAGAGCCGGCACTTCCCCTGTCTTTTGAAGCTCTTCGATAAGATCATCCATCTGTTGTTGTACATTTCTTTGTTTCAAAATACTGCGTCTTTCTTTTAAGGCATATATATGCTTGTTATAACATTTCCTTTAAGGCATCGAAGAGCTTTTCCATCTCCTCGTCGGTGCCTACGGTGATCCTTAAGTAATTGTCGATCCTGGGCTTTTCAAAGTAGCGCACAAAGATGTGGCGCTCACGGAGTTTCATAAAGATCTCCTTTGCGGGCACATTTTCGTGTGTCACAAAAAGGAAATTTGCGGAGGAATTGAGTACCTTAAATCCCATCTTTCGGAAGCGGGGGATCGCGTTTTCACGTGTGGCGATGATCCTGTCCACCGTCTTACGGAAGTACGCTTCGTCCTTAAGGCTTTCGGTTCCGCAAAGGATCGAGGGTGTGGTCATGGTGTAAGAATTGTAGGAATTTCTTACAGCCATCATGTAGGAGATCAGCTTTTCGGAGCCCACCGCAAATCCTATCCTCATGCCCGCCATGGAGCGGGATTTTGAAAAGGTGCGGACCACAAGAAGATTTTCATACTTCTTGGTGAGTTCGAGAGCCGTTTCTCCGCCAAAATCAACATAGGCTTCGTCTACGATCACAACGGAGTCCTGATTGTGCATTACGATATCTTCAATGAAGCTCACAGGTTCCGCTATGGTGGTCGGAGCGTTGGGGTTCGCGATCACTATGCCTCCGTTGAGCTTGTAATAGTCTTCTTTTACGATCCTGAAATTTTCGTCGAGTGCGGGCGTCTCATACGGAATGTCGTAGAGAGCTGCCCAAACGGGATAGAACGAGTAGGTTACATCCGGAAAAAGCACCGGAAGCCTGCCTTTAAAAAAGGTCAAAAATGCCGTTCCGAGAACATCGTCGGATCCGACTCCGACAAAGACGTTGTTGAAACCCACTCCGCAGCTTTCTGCCAATGCAGCCGTGAGTTCGTGGGCGTCGGGCTTGGGATAACGACGAAGAGCATCAGTGTCCAGCTCTTTTAAAGCTTTCGTAACTCCCGGTGCGGGAGGATACGGATTTTCATTGGTGTTAAGCTTGACCATGTCCGCATACGAGGGCTGTTCCCCCGGAACATACGGATCAATCTTTCTGACATTATTTTCCCATGCCGCCATTTTTTTCTCCTTATAAGACGTAATCTTTTTCTTATTTAACGTTACTGTTCACACCGCCCGCAACCTATACAATGGGGGCCCTCCCCTGCTCCGCAGCGGTCCTCCCCATTGTCTTACAATCGCAATCCGCTTCGCTACTTGCTCATGTGGGTGGGCGGTTACTGCTGCGCAGAATATACAACATGATGAACCTCTTTGAAAGCAAGCTTTCAGAGTTTCATCATATTGTATATCTGTGAACAGTAACTATTTAACAAAAACCGGATTTGTGATCGCTTCCGTGACGAAATCATTTCCGAGAACGCGGAAAATGAACCACTTTCTGCCCTCTTTATTGAGGTTTACCGTGCAGGAGTAGTCAAAGCCTCCGTTTACGGATGTTGGCTCGGCAAGGTCAAATTCTTCAAGGCTCTTACCGTTTCCGTAAACCAAAAGACGACTTAAGGGCCTGTTGGACAGGATCTTAAGTTCAGCACTGCCTTCTTTTGTGAGCTTTGCTTCGATGATGGGTCCGTTTGAAAGGAAGCTGTGTCCCAATTCCAAATGCTTCAAGATGTTGGCGGGTGTTCTCTCGCCCGGTGCCTGAACGTAAGTTCTTACAGCACCGCTGGAAAGGTTTACATTTGCCCAATGCTTTACGAGAGGAAGTTCCTCGGTCAAAAGCTCAACGAAGTAGCGGGCTGTTTCAAGTGTCTCGCCTTCAAGGATAACGCCCTTTTCATTCTTTGCATCGAGAGTGTTGTCCAGAGCTGCCTTAACAGCAGTGTACAGTCCGAAAACATACGCAAGAGAATCGAACCAGAATTCGCAGGTGATCTCATGGGTGTCGGAGCCTGTGGTTGCGCCGAGGCGGGTGCCCTTTTCAAGACAATCCAGCCAAAGCTGCATGGCATTTCCGTTGGTGCAGCCTTCAGCCAAAGGATGAGAGCCGTTCCAGATCTCGATCGTGTTAAAGATGTCGATCATGTCCGTGAATTCGGGCGGGAAGGAAATGGCCTTCTGCATGTCTCTCGGATGGTTGATCTGAGGATGACCGCCGTAGCTCTTTATCTCATCGGTAATACGCTTGTACTCTGCACGCATTACTTCGGGCGTTCTTTCGGATTCTTCCGGTATATGGTAGATCACGTCCGGATCTGTGTTGAGCTGCAGCACATGTCCGTTGGACGTGGAGATCTCTTTTGACAGGATGGGAAGGAAATCATCCGTTACAAGTTTTTCCCATGTCCTGTGGTTTAAAACATTGTGATGGTCCGAAAGTCCGCCGAAGGAAAGTCCTTTGGCTCTCATGGAATTTTGGATCATCTCAGGTGTATCGTAAACGTAGTCCGTACCCTGAGGCGGGTAAAGGGGGCTTGAGAAAACCGAATGATGGTGCAGGTCTCCCACGTACCAGTCATCAGCTTTCATGTCGATCAATCTTCTCAAAGTTACTTCCGTTTTTCCGGGAACGGAAACGGCGGTCTCCACGATCTCAAACTCAGAGCCCTTGTCGCAGACAAGAGCGTATCTGCCCTCGGGAAGCTCTTCCGTAAATTCTCCGTTTTCAGCCGTTGTACGTCTGAAATAGTCATACCAGGCATAGTCCGATTCAGGATCAAAGTCGTAATGATCTCCGTAGATCTCATCCGCAATGTCCTCAATGCGCTTCACTTTACGATCGTTCGTGTAGCCCGAAGCAACGCCGTCCCTTGCAGCCTTATCCTTGGGATAAAGACGGATCTCAGCGATCAGAGGTTCTCCGTTCTCATCCTTGATCTTAATGGAAAGCTTTCCGGTCTTAACACCGTAGTCGGGATTTTTCCTGATCTTTTCCATGCGCTTGTAATCATTTAAGCGCTCGTCTCTTTCCGGCGGGAAAACATTTTCCCTTCGACCGCCTCTTGCGCTGTAGCCCACCGCTTCATCAAGCGTCTTCATCGCATTTTGAAGGTAACGATAGGTGTATTTTTCAGCGGAGATGTTTCTCTGTCCGGAATAAAGTCCGGTAATGGTGGAAGCTAACTTTGATACAGACATTCTTTAGTGTCCCTCCCTTAATATGATTCGGGGTGCGCCGTTGTTCGCAACGTAATCCTCGGTGATAACGACTTTTCCGATGGAATCGTCTTTGGGGATCTCGTACATTATATCAAGCATGATCTCTTCGATGATAGCACGAAGAGCTCTTGCGCCCGTATCTCGTTTAAGAGCTTTTTCCGCAATGGCGGAAAGTGCTCCGTCTTCAAATTCCAGGGCAACCTCGTCCATGGAAAGAAGCTTTTTGTACTGTTTTAAAATGGCATTTCTTGGCTGGGTAAGGATCCTTACCATGTCCTCCTGCTTGAGTCCGTCAAGAGAGAAAACTACGGGAAGACGTCCCAAAAATTCGGGGATCATTCCGAAGTCGCGAAGGTCCTGTAATTCGACTTTACCTGCGATATTCTTGTCATCATCGTACTTATCGGAAAGCTCGCCCAAAAATCCGCAGGCTGAAGTCTTGTTCAGTCTCTGCTTGATGATCTTGTCAAGCTCGGGGAAAGCACCTCCGCAGATGAAGAGGATGTTTGTGGTGTCCATGGTTGTCATGGGAACCATCGCATTCTTGCTCATTGCTCCAACGGGAACTTCAACTTCCGCACCTTCAAGGAGCTTAAGGAGTCCCTGCTGAACGGATTCTCCCGAAACGTCACGGCTGTTGGTCGTGTGTTTCTTTGCCAGTTTGTCGATCTCGTCGATGAAAACTATGCCTTTTTCCGCTCTTTCAACATCGTTGTCCGCAGCAACCAGAAGCTTTGAAAGAACACTTTCAACGTCATCTCCGATGTAGCCGGCTTCCGTTAAAGAAGTGGCATCCGCGATGGCGAGAGGAACGTTCAGGAGCTTTGCAAGAGTCTTAACCATGTAGGTCTTACCGCAACCTGTGGGTCCGATCATCAGCATGTTGGACTTTTCAAGTTCAACGCCGTCCTCGTTCTTGTCAAAAACTCTTTTATAGTGGTTGTAAACAGCCACGCTCATTACTTTCTTTGCATGTTCCTGGCCCACAACGTAATCGTCAAGCTCAGCCTTGATCACATGCGGGGGCTTAAGGTTTTTAATGTCAAATTTCGCCTGAACCTCATCCTCGTTGTTTTTTACGGCAGGCTTCTTTTTCTTGAGCCTCTGGTTCATGGGAACCGTGGGAAGTTCGCCGAAAAGCATGTTGGAAAGGCTTGAAATGTCGCCCAGATTTGCTTTGATGTTTAAGGTGTCATCATCGTTTTCCTTGTCTCTGGGTGTGATGCCCAAGATGGAGAGAGAGCCGCCGCCCGAAAGGGTGTCCATAGTCTTCTGCATGCAGTCATCACATATGCAAAGACCGGGATGAAGCTTGAACATACGCTTCACCTGAGACTCAGTCCTTCGGCACATGGAGCAGACTTCTTCTCTGTCCTTCGGCTCGTCGGGAGTGTTATTGTCTTCGACCGGTTTGTTCACGATCTCATTCGACTCGTTGTTGTCATTGATGTTGTTGTCAATCTCGTCGCTCATATATTTTCCTTCTATTTAGTAAGCATTGTAGTCCTTTGCCTTGAAAACGGTCTTAAAAAGCACCGTAATATCCAGCCAAAGACTCCAGTTTTCGATGTATTGTATGTCCATGTCTATCCTTCTGGAGATGGAAGTGTCTCCGCGATAGCCGTTAACCTGAGCCCAACCGGTGATTCCGGGACGAACCTGATGCTTTACCATGTATCTCGGGATCTCATCTCTGAACTTTTCAACAAAGAAAGGGCGTTCAGGACGGGGGCCCACAAGGCTCATGTCGCCTTTTAAAACATTAAACAGCTGGGGCAGTTCGTCAATACTTGTCTTACGTATGAATTTTCCTACCTTTGTGACTCTGTCATCATTTTCGGTGGTCCATTCGGTTTTTTCTTCTTCCTCGTCCTGCACCTTCATGGAGCGGAACTTGTACATGGTGAATTCCTTATTGTGGAGTCCGACACGGGTCTGCTTGTATATGACCGGTCCTTTGGAACCGAGTTTCACCGCGATTGCCGTGACTGCCATGGGAATAGCTGCTATGATCAGCGCCAGACTTCCCAGAACCAGATCTTCCGCACGCTTCACAAAGCGGTTTCCGAGACTGTTTAAAGGGACCGATCGGATGTTGATCACAGGAACGCCGTCCATGTCTTCCATGTTTGCTTTGCCCGAGATCATGGTCATAAAGTCGGGAGCAAATTTCGTGTGAAGCCCGAAGCGCTCACCCGTTTCCACGATCTTTGAAAGCAGAGTGTAATCTTCTACTTTCAGGGCGATCACCAATTCATCAAGGTCATTTTTCGAAAGGAGCTCTTCAAGCTCGGAAAGCTTTCCGATAACGGAGATTCCTCTGTATCTGGTGCCTTTTTCCATCGCATCGTCAACAATTCCAAAAACGGAATAGCCCCATCCGGGATTTGCCTTAAGGCGATCGATGTAGACCTCCGCAGTCCTCGAATATCCCACAATTAAAACATGCTTCAGGTTTCTGCCTCGTTTCCTCATTGAACGTAAAAATGAGAAGAGCAAAAGTCTGAAGAAGATGTCCAGCAATGTGTTTGTAACCGCAAAAACTCCGATAAAGGTTCGGGAAATGTCGATCTCCTTTACCAGGTACAAAAGCGCCAGGAAGTAGACAACTCCGAAAATGTTTGCGCGGATCACATCAAAGAACTGATAGATCAGCGAACGGCTTCTTTGGGGATTGTACAGACCTCCGAAAAGGAAGATCAAGAGATAGCCCACTGCTATGAGAAAAAGATAATCTTCATACTCTCTCAGCGGAAGATACTTAACACCGTCGGCAGTTCCGATCAAAGAAAAGCGGATAAAATACGACAGGATGAAGGCCACTATGACCAGCACCGTGTCGGATAATATAAACAAGCTGTGAAAAGATTTTTGATGAGCTTTTATCATCACTGCCTCACGTAATCTGACAAATGGGTATAATCTCACAAGTACCCTATATAATAACCCACTTTTTTTCGTTTTACAAGAAAAAATTTCTTTAGCTGTTCAAAAAGCAGGGCGCCGTGTGGCTCCCTGCAATTTTTTTACTTTAAGTTTTTGTGGAAGGTTTAATTTGAAGAAGGTTTCTTCATAAGCTGTACATCCAGAGTCATATCCGTCCAAGTGCCTTCTACGAGACGCTTTATCGTGATCTGAACCGTGGTACCGTACTTAAATGAATTTACTTTATTCTTGAGCTGCTCTGATGTGGTTACCGAGACACCGTTGATCGCAGTGATAATGTCTCCGTTGTAAACGCCCGCCTTGTCTGCGGATCCGCCTTCAACCACGTTCTGAACTCTGACGCCCTGAGGAAGTCCGTAGAGCTGAGCAAGGGTTTCGGTTACATCTGCAATGGAAACTCCAAGATAGCCCTGATCCTCTTCAGCTACGATCTCGCGGCTTATGAGGTCCTCAAGGATGGGAACTGCTGCTGAAATGGGGATTGCAAAGCACATACCCTCTACGCTTTCATCCGAGTACTTCGAGCAGTTTATACCGATAACTTCGCCTCTGACATTGAAGAGGGGTCCGCCGGAATTACCCTGGTTGATGGCCGCATCTGTCTGGAGAAGCTTCATTTCGTTATTTTCATAAGTAACTGTTCTGTCCTTGGCGGAAAGATAGCCGACTGTTACCGACTGTCCGTAGCCGAGAGCATTACCGATGGCGATGACCATTTCACCGACCTGAGCATCATCGGAGCTTCCCAGTGTTGCCACCTTGAGTCCCAAAAGCGTTTCATCGGAAACTTCACTCTTTAATACGGAAATGATCGCAAGGTCGTTGTCGGGATCCGTAGCTCTTACGGATGCATTCACAACTTCATCATCCGAGAAGGTGATGGTGATCTTTTCGGCATTTTCAACAACATGGTTGTTGGTAGCGACGAAGATCTCCGTATCGCTCATTCCGACGATGAAACCCGAACCGCCGCCTTCCTGAACGTAGGTGCTGGTCCTTCCGGTCCACATGTCTCTCTGAGTGATGGTGTAGGAAATTCCCACACAGACCGTGCTGGCCATGTTTTCCTTAACCACGTCCACAACTACGTTGTTTCCCATGGTTTCCGCCGCATCAGTCGTATTCGTGGATGCGATCACAAGATTGCTGACTCCGAGCTGAGTCAAAGCATTTGTTGTCGTCTGTTCAATGTTTGCATCGGAAGTGCTTAAGAAAGAAACTTCTCCGAAGGCTTTGCCCAATCCATAGGAAACTCCGTAAAAAGAAGCTCCCGCCACTGCTCCGAAGCATGCTGCAAGTCCGATGAATTTTGCGATCTTTTTAAAAACGCATTTCTTCGTCTTGCAGGGTCTCTCATTCAGATCCGTAGACCCCGAATAGTCGTAATCTGTGTAACCCGTGTAACCTGTGTTTTCCTTGTTTTCTTCGTTGCCCTTGTCCTCATTTTCAAAATTCACGAAAGGTGTTGAACCGATGTTCTCGGCTGCCGCGCGGATTTCGTCATCGGACATAGCGCTGCTGATGTTCTTCATTTCGTCATCCATAATCTGTTTTCCTTTCATTTAATATGATAAACCGGTCAATGCCGATCTGTTATCGTTTACAAAACAGATTTTAAATGCCCTTTGTGATGGAATTGTGTTTAAAAAAAACATTAATTGTGAACTTTATTGACTGAGGCGTATTCATTTGCGGTCTCAACGGCCGTTCCTTCAAAAACGATCTTTCCTTTATCAAGGAGAATTCCCCTTGTACAAAGGGTTTTAACCTGATTTTCATTATGGGATACAAAGAGAACCGTAGTCCCTTTGTCAAACATGCTCATGATCTTCTGCTCGCTTTTTTTTCTGAACGCCGCATCGCCAACGGAAAGCACTTCGTCCAGGATCAATATGTCCGGCTCGACCACCGTAGCTATCGCAAAGCCAAGACGCGCGCGCATTCCCGAAGAATAATTTTTTACCGGAACGTTAATGAAATGTCCCAGATCCGCAAACTCCACGATCTCATCGTACCTGGACTTGATGAATTCCTTTGAGTAGCCCAGCATGGCACCGTAAAGCCAAATGTTTTCCGCTCCGGAGTACTGCATGTCAAAGCCTGCGCCCAATTCAAGCAGCGGAACCACATTTCCGTGGCGCTCCACCTTTCCGTCAGAGGGCTTCAAAACGCCTGCGATCACCTTCATGAGCGTGGATTTTCCCGCTCCGTTCTTTCCCATGACCGCCAGACGATCGCCTTTGTTAAGCTTGAAGGAAACACCGTCCAGTGCAAGAAAATCCTTGTAGCGCAGGTCTCTTTTCAACAGTCTTATGACATATTCTTTTAGATTGTCCACTTTTTCCTCCGTCAAACGGTACTTGACGGCGACATTGTCAACAACGAGAGATGTATCTGCCATTTCTTTCCTCTATAAATGTAAAATGAATTTATCCTGGTTCTTATAAAACAACACCGCGCCGACGATCATCAGCAACACGGCCATTCCTACGGAGTAGGCTGTCGCAACGAGGTTCATCGGCTCTCCGAAGACTGCACTTCTGAAATTGTCAATGCAGGCATATACGGGATTTAGGTCAAAGATCCATCTGTGTTCCGGAGAAAGTACGTCCTCTGCTCTGTAGAAAATGGCTGACATGTACATGAGTATCATGGTCGCTACACCCCAGAGGTACTCAAGATCTCTGAAGAAAACAGCCGCTGTGGAAAGGATCAGCCCCGTTCCCAGTGTGAGTCCGAGAATGATCAAAAGAGGTGCAACTGCCTGAAGGACCCAAACCGTGATGGGAACATGACGTACCAGCGCCACTCCGACCAGAACTATCAGAGAGATCAGAAACGTAATGTAATTTGACAGGACTGTAGCCAGAGGGTACATGTATTTCGGAACATATACTTTCTTGATCATCGCTGCGTGGCTTCTGACAGACTTAAGGGCCTGAGTGGAAGCGCCTGAATAAAACGCGAAAAGAAGGCGTCCGGTCAAAATGTAGACAGGGAAGTCCTGTGTGTTTTTGCCCAGAAGCCTTGAAAAGACAAGCGTCAGGACGATCATCGTAAGCAAAGGCTCAAGGAGCGTCCAAACGATTCCCAAATAGGAATTTCTGTATTTAAGTTTAATGTTCTTCTCAACCAGCTGGCTGAGGAGAAATCTGTATTTCTTGAAGTTAAGGAAAAAACGTGTCATGTCTGTTACTCAGTCCCCTTTGTTTCGGAAAGATCGACATCCGTGATCTCTACTCTTACCATGACATCATTAAGGCATTTAACACCCTTATCTTCATTAATGATAAGAGGCAGATCGTAGATTCCCGGAATCTTGCATCCCGAAAGATCCGCAACACCGTTCAGAGAAGCGCCCGTAACGTTCTTTGCCACTTCCTTTGTTGCCTGTAAAGTAACTCTTCTGGGAGCCACGCTAAGGAGCAGAGCTTTCATGCCCGCAGGAACGTTTTCAAGTGAAACATCTGTGTTTGAAAGATTTACTTCCACCTTCTCCTGCTCGCCCACATAGACAGTGACAGCCAAAGTGTCATCCTCATCCAGGATCATAATGCTTGTAAGCTTACTGTCGATCAGGGAATTGATGTCAATGTTGCTTTCACCGTTTTCGCTGAGGCCTGCCACGTCAACATAGGCTCTCAGACGGGTTCCCAGCTTCATCAGGTCCTCGGTGGTTCCCGCAACCTGGATCTGGGAAGGCTGGAAAGAAACACTCTTTATCTCATAGCCCTCAGCCACATCACCCAGAGTGATGGCCTCGAGATTGATCGTCCTTGTCTTGTAAAGAGTAGTGGAAACATTTACGGAATCAGCACTGAGTTCAAGATTGTCCTTGCTGATCTCTTCATCATTCATATCGTAGATCACGGGCAGTGCCACAACTTCACGTCCGGTAGAAAGTCCGTCCACATTTACGGTCGCAACCACACCCTGAATACGACTGATCTGAAGCTTGGAGCCGCGGATGGTGATAACGTTGGGGCTGGCGGAATTATAGCCCACCACGTAACCGTCGGCAGGTTCTCCCTTGGTTTCGATCCTTACCTTAAATTCCTTTGTTGCATAATCCTCAAGAGTCAGCTTCATGTAACTGTTCTGACCGCGGATGATCTCCACATCGCTGCTGTCGTATCCGTTTACGCTGATCTCGATGGGAACAGTGTCAGTAACATAGATCTTTTCAAAATCCGCAGTCGCTTTGATAGAATCTGCGGTAAGTGCATCACAGATCGATTTTCTTGCCTGTACTGTAACAGTCACGGTGCTTCCGTAAACGACCTCGGGGATCTTATCCTTTTGGATCAATGCGTTTTCATTCAGGATCTCAACGGGAATGTTGTAGAACGTTACAGTGTCAACGGGGTCCTGACTGTTGACCACGGCGATCCAGATGAGAAACGCCGAAACAAGTGCCAAAAGCTTAAGGCCGAAGTTGTGGGAGATTGCTCCCCAAATTTTAAGAAGATAGGATTTCATTTTTCTTCACCCTCCTCTTCCTTGTGTCTGAATGCGCCGAACAAACGCTTTTCCGGATCCGATCTCTTCGGGATCAGTTCCGTGAGTTTGGTTCTCAAAAACTCTCCGTCCACGTTGTAAACCAGACTTCCGTTCTTTGCAATGGAAACCTTCCCCGTTTCTTCGGAAACAATGATGGTCAGGCTGTCTGTCACCTCGCTGACGCCGACACCCGCTCTGTGTCTCGTTCCCAGATCCTTGGAAAGCTTCATGTTATCGGACAAAGGCAGGTAGCATGTTGCTGCCGTGATCCTGTTTCCTCTGACCACTACCGCTCCGTCATGGAGAGGTGTGTTGTGTTCGAAAATATTTATAAGAAGTGCGGATGTAACGACAGCGTCAAGGCATATGCCTGTTTCTTCGTACTCCTTTAAGGGCACTTCCTGCTCGATGACGATCAGCGCACCTGTTTTTGTCTTTGCAAGTTCGAAGGCGCCTTTAACCAGTTCTTCAACCGTGGCGGAGCAAAATTCGCTCCTTACTTCTTTTACATCGGAGAAAAGCCCCAAGGAGACCACGCTCTTCTGTCCCAGATTTTCCAGCGCTTTTCTGAGTTCCGGCTGGAACAGGATGATGAGGGCGGTAATTCCCACTCCGATGGCGTTGGTCAGTGCCCAGATGATAACGTCGAAGTTGAGGATCGATGCAATGGCCCAGAAAATAAGTATCACAATAATTCCCTTTACGATGACCCATGCTCTCGTGTTTTTGATCCATCGCGCGATGTAGTAGATCAACCACGCTATGATGAACACTTCCACG